>CAKRAY010000113.1 GCA_934296355.1 uncultured Clostridia bacterium | reverse complement strand
ATTTACGTCTTTTGTAAATACCGCTTTTACTATCACTTCTCTATAATCGCTACCGTAATCGTGATAATCGACGCTTTTTATTTCTTCGATACCTTCAATTCCTTTTATCTCCAAAATAAGTTTATCTTTTACTTGTTCCGGGAGTTTTCTTCCCAATAACGTTCTTATGCCTTCGATAAACAGTTTTACGCCGCCTATTATGGTAATAACGCTGACCACCGTACCGAAGACCGCGTCAATTCTCAACTGAACATAGCGCGCGAGCAACACGCCAATAACCGTCATTGCCGTTATACTCGTATCCAATACGCTGTCGAAAAACGCGCTTTTTATTATATCGGAATTCAATTTTTTATTTTCTACGCGATAAAACACCGCCATTCCCGCTTTAACGAGTACGGTTCCCATAAGTATACCGACGTATTTCCACTTAAACACAAGTAACGTCGCAAGCATAAATCTATTAAGCGCGGATATAAAAAAGTATATCCCTACCGCAATAATAAGTATCGCCATAAAAAACGAAATAATCGATTCTAATCTTCCGTATCCGTAAGGATATTTTTCGCTACGCTTATTTTTTTGCATTAAAGCAAAACAAAAAACGGACAACGCGCAAGTGACTATATCGCCGAGGTTGTTTATGGCGTCGGTCACGACACCTATACTGCTTATGGCTAATCCTATGTACAATTTAACGCCGAACAAAACCACGTTGCAAGCAAGTCCTAT
This sequence comes from uncultured Clostridia bacterium, assembly GCA_934296355.1. Lineage (GTDB taxonomy): Bacteria > Bacillota > Clostridia > Christensenellales > DTU072 > CAG-1782. Next base: position 4,360 of record CAKRAY010000113.1, on the reverse strand, counting down.
GCACATAACAATAACCGCTCGTTTGTTTCTTACTTTTTTATCAAGCATTTTCTACTTCCCGCAAAAATTTACTAATAGCCTTTTCAAAGTTGCTTTTCGTCGCTTTCATATTCTCTTCGACGCTTAAACTTGCGTCGTTAATTCGATAAATACTTTTTACGCCGCACGGAAGTTCGCCTTCGATATCGCTCACGCCACAAAAAACTACCACTTCTTTTCCGAGTTTACGCGCTCGGGCGACAATACCGCCGACCGCTTTTCCGTTAAGACTCGTCCTATCGAATTTGCCTTCGCCCGATATGATAAAATCGGCGTCTTTCGCCGCTTCGTCGAAACCGCACGCGTCTAAAAAATAATCTATGCCGCTAACGATGTTCCCCCCAAGAAACGCCTTTATACAGTATCCCGTTCCGCCCGCGGCGCCAGCCCCGTCAAAGTTCTGGTCAACGCGCAGATACTTCGTTTTTTCGTAGAATAAACGCATGTTTTCTTCAAGCGTACTCAAATCGTCGCCTTTCGCGCCCTTTTGCGGCGCAAACACGTAACTACAACCGTTCTTGCCAAGCAACGGATTTTTAACGTCGCATAAAGCCGTAAATCGAACGCCCTCGATGCTTTTTCTCATTTCGGCATCGTCTATCGAAGCAATTTTGCCGAGCGTACCGCCAACCGGAATAAATTGCTCGCCGTTTTCGTCAAAAAATTTACATCCGAGCGCCGCAAGCATTCCCGCGCCGCAGTCGTTTGTAGAACTACCGCCTAAAAATAGGTAGATATTCTTTTTGCCGAGATTCAACGCTTGCTTTATTTGCTCGCCCATTCCGTAAGTAGAAGTATATAGCGGATTTTTAATTAGCGTTTGCGGTAATCCGGAAGTATTGGCAATCGCTATATATGCGGAGTCGTCTTTAACACCGTAAGTCGCGTTTTTCTTGAATAGGTTCCCGTCTGCGGCTTTTCCGCCTACTAAAACCCCGTCTATAGCGTTCATAAGACACTCGACGCTACCCTCCCCGCCGTCCGCAATCGGACACGAAGCAACCAAATTATTTTCGTTTTGACAAAGAACTTTTCTCGCTATAGCGCAAAATTCTTCTCCCGTCATACTTCCTTTGAAACTATCGGGCACTACCAAAAAATTCATTCTTCCTCACAAAAAAAGCGATTAATTATCGTTAAGCGCAACCGAAACGACTAAGGCGCGCTGTATTTTCGGCGTAAATAAATACGCGCGGAACGCCTTTAAGTGAACCGCAAGGTTTGACACTTAATGTGTAATTTATTATAATATAAGTTATTAAAATATGCAATAGGTAGGTTTACGATGGATAAAATATTTATTTTCGATACTACGCTTCGAGACGGCGAACAAGCGCCGGGCAACAGCATGCATAGCTCGGAAAAAACAGAGATGGCGTTGCAACTCGAAAAACTCGGCGTCGACGTTATCGAGGCGGGCTTTCCCGCCGCAAGCAACGATGATTTCGATTCCGTAGTAAGCATTGCCGAAAAGGTTTATCGTCCTACGGTTTGCGCTTTGTCAAGATGTAAAAAAGAAGAAATTCTTCTTACGTACAACGCTCTTAAAACCGCAAAAAAACCGCGTATTCATCTTTTTCTCGCCACGAGTCCGCTCCATATGCAATATAAGCTTCACATGCAAAAAAACGAAGTTTTGTCTTTAATAAAAGAATCCGTATCGTATGCCGTTTCGTTAATTGGCGAAGTTCAGTTTTCGTGCGAAGACGCCACGCGTAGCGACAAGGATTTTCTCGTAAAGGCCGTTCAAACGGCAATAGACGCCGGCGCGACGATAATCAATTTACCCGACACGGTAGGCTATGCTTACCCCGACGAAATAAAAGAGATGTTCTCTTACGTTATCGCTCGCGTAATAAACGCGGAGAAAGTCGTTTTTTCCACACATAATCACAATGACCTCGGACTTGCGGTCGCAAATACCCTCGCCGCCATAAGCGCGGGCGCAAAACAAGCCGAAGTTACTGTAAACGGTATCGGCGAAAGGGCGGGAAACGCCGCTCTCGAAGAGGTCGTTATGGCATTAAAAATAAAAGAACAAACTTTCGAAAAGTACACCGATGTCGTCGAAAAGAGAATTTTCGGTTCTTCGCAATTGCTTTCGTCCATTACCGGAGTAAAGATACACCCCACCAAACCGTTAGTGGGTAAAAACGCGTTTTTACACGAAAGCGGAATACACCAACACGGCGTATTGGAGAACCCGTCCACTTACGAAATAATCAATCCCGTCGATATCGGTATAATTCAAAATGAGCTCGTTTTAGGTAAACACAGCGGCAAACACGCCTTCAAAGAATACTTAGACAGTATCGACGTAAGCGTTTCTAACGACGAATTGAATATACTTTTCAAAAAATTCAAGGAAATAGCCGATAAAAAGAAAACGGTAACGCATAAAGACATAACGTACTTATTAACGCATACTAACACTACCGGGATAAAGAAAACTTTTTCTTTGCTCAATTACGGCATAACGACCATAGGCGGCAGCGCGCTTGCCAATATAACGATGACCACCGACAACGGCATTAAAGCGGAATCTTCGTCGGGCGACGGGCCTTTGGACGCCGCTTTCAAAACCATAAATCGCATTATCGGCAAAGACATACACTTGGCCGATTGGTCGGTTAACGCCATTACCGAAGGTAAAGACGCTCTCGGCGCCGCCACGTTAAGGCTGGATTTAGACGGAAAAGAAGCGACCGGGCGCGGTATTTCCACAGATACCGTCGAGGCTTCCATTCTTGCTTACATAAACGGGTGTAACAAACTCTTCGAATCGAATATAACCGAATAGCTGGTGTAGAATATGAATAAAAAAATTGCTGTTATTAAAGATGAAGAACTAGGCTCGGAAGTAATCGGCGCCGCAATCGAAGTTCTCGATACGATAGCGAAAAAATACGGACATCGTTTCGAGTACGTCGATTTATCTGGCGAAATACTCTCTTGCGCCGAACAAAATCTTCGGATTCCGTCATGCGCCGTAGAAAAATGTTTATCCGTAGACGGTATATTGTTCGGAGTTTCCGACGAAAAAAAAGCCCGTTCCTCCACGACGCGTTTTTGTCGAGAAAACGCTTTGCGCGAACTTGCCGACTCGCTAAAACTTTACGCCGAAGTAAGACCGATTAAAATCTATCCCGCGCTCAAAGATTTATCTCCCCTAAAAAACAATATTGTCAAAGACGGTTTAGACTTTGTTATAGTAAAAGAAACAACGGGCGGAATTTATAACGGAGAAAAAGGAATACGCCGCGGTTCGCTGGGAAGGGAAGCGTACGACGTCGAACGCTATTCGGAAATAGAGATAGAAAGAGTCGCAAGAGTCGCTTTCGAACTCGCCGAAAAAAGAAAATGCAAATTAACCAGCATTGACAAGGCGGATCGATTGGAAAGTTCTCGTTTATGGAGATATGCTATACACGAAGTAGCGCAAGACTACCCGAACGTCGAAGTAACCGATTTGTTTGTAAACGAATGCGCGGCAAAACTTCTCGAATCGCCGAATAAATTCGACGTTATTTTAACGAACGGTTTTTTCGGAGACGCTCTTTTAGGCGTAGCAAACGCCCTCACGGGTTGCGCCGCTATACTCCCCTCCGCGCTTGTTAACGACTCCTTATTAGGCTTATACTCGCCCGCTTGCAATTCCTTGCCTTACGTTGCCAAGAATATTGCAAATCCCATAGGAGCGATTCTATCGGCTAAAACGATGCTCGACGACTGTTTCGACATGCACGAAGAGGCAACGAACATAAACAACGCCGTAACGGACGTAATAAACGCAGGGTATTGTACAGTCGACATTTGCTCGAACGACGTTCTTCCGCTTTCTACCCAAGCAATAACCAATAAAATAATAGAGAGGTTAAAATGAAACAAAACAAATTCATTAACGCTTTAATAGGCGAATGGAAAAACTATTCCCGTTCCCAAATACTCGTAATCAACGCGTTGCTTTGCGCGATAGTAATGCTTTTCGCGTTAGTTCCCATAAAAATAGGCGCGCTCGACCTAGCCGTAATTCCTATAATCGCAATTATAATAAGCGCGGAAGTTATGGGCCTCGCCAACGGTATGCTTACGGGATTATTCTTCGGACTTGTTTCTTTCCTCAACCATCTCGTAAAACACCCGAGCGTTCTTAGCGATATATTCGTAAAAAATCCTCTGGTTACTTTTTTGCCGAGAATTCTTATAGGCGTTACCGTATTTTTCGTAATTAAACTTTTCGATTTACTTTGGAACAAAATAGAGAGCAGCCCCAAATATCAATCTAAACCGATTAAGAAAAACGCTTTCGACACGGCAAAAT
>CAKRAY010000112.1 GCA_934296355.1 uncultured Clostridia bacterium | reverse complement strand
CCGTTTATCAAGCGCAGTTCTTTTCGCTCGGCGGGACAGAAGTCCCCGTTTTTTACGGCTCGGTAATAACCGCTTTTTCCGTGCCAGAAAGAAAAGGTTACACTTTTGACGGATGGTACGCGATTACTCCCCCGGCGAGCGGCGATAAAATTGTTTTTTCGGGCAGTAAGGCAGTCGAACCTTACGTGCTTACCAAGAACACGAGTTTTTACGCTAAATGGATAGACGACCGTATTTGCACGGTCAGTTTCGTCGATTACGACGATACGTTGTTGTTTACCAAAGAAATTCACTACGGCGAGGCTATAAAAGTTTCCGATTATCCGTATCCGAAGCAAGTAGAAGGCAAACGTTTTTTAAGATGGAACGTTAAATACGGCGACCCGGATAACGTTACGGCGAATTTAGTCGTGCAAGCCAGTTTTATCGTCGATAAATGTACCGTGAGCATATCGTACGCAAACTCGGCGGGCAAAATAATAGATTTTGAAAACTCCTACGACTACGGCGAAGTTTTCGACGTTAACGAATATACTCTGCCTACAAAAGAGGGATACTCGTCCAGGTGGGTAATTTATTACGACCATAGCGAGAGCGATAATAAAGATTCTTTTGTGGAATTACCCGAAGACGGCAAAATCGTATTGGAAAAGGAGCATACGAGAATTTGCGCGTACGACACCATTAACACTTACGACTTGATTATTTTTAACGGCGCGGAAAAACAAAGCGAAGATAGGTTAAAGAGCGGCAATCTCGAACTTATAAGAACGTACTATAACGCTTCCGCAATGAAAAACTTCTCGGTAGAGTGGAATTCCGATTTTGATTTTTCCGAGCATACCCAAGACCCCGATATCAGCGCGCCGGCAAGAATAGTCGACGGCGACAACGTTGCCGGTTACGTCGGCGAATGGTGCCTCGTTGTTACGTCTAAGACCGGCGCGGAAACTTGGTATAATCTTTCCGGGCAAATATGGGACGAATCCGAACTCGCTTACGTAGGAACGGCGCAAAACGATTGGGAACTTTTAGACAACGAGGGCAAGTACGTCGCGCGGATAACGAATAAGAGAATTACCGCGATTAAAGGCTCTATCGTGATAAAAGCCAAGTATAAGAAAATAGAGTACACTGTAACGCTGGCGCGTAAGCACGCGACGAGTGGCAATCAAGAACAGTTGGTTACTTTTACGATTAAGTATTATACCGACTTTAATATGTACGACAAATATTTTTACAATCCGTCGATAAAATCCGACGTTACTTCGTTAGAATACAAGTCCGACTTTTTGAGAAACGACCCGCTCGTAGATAAGGTCGCAAACCTTTCGGAATATTCGGCGATAGAGCAGTTTTATCTATACGAAAACACAGATTACATAAAGAAAGCGTTGGCTTCGAGTTACTATTCGACGGGCGAAGAGGCGTACGACGCAAATAAAGACGATTGGAGTATCGCCTGGTATAAGAGCATAGGACAATCCGAACAAGATTTGATTGACTTTATCGGCGGAGAAACGGTAACGATAAAGAGCAATACCACTTTCTATTGCAAAGATACGGACAATAGAAAATATAACGTATATTTCCATTACGATTACGACTTTTCTACGGGAACCTACAACACGGTAACGCCCGTTTTGCAAGTAACCGAGAAACAAACGGTGCAACAGCCGAATAACGGCAACTTGCCTACGATTTCCGATTCGTATAACGGAGTAGAACTCAGTTACGCTTTCTCCGGGTGGTTCTCCACGCCTTACGAAGGTTATCTGAAAACGGGTTATCGAGGCGAACAGCTAACGAATTTTGCCGAAAGAAAACATACGGTTCATTATTACGCGCATTACAAATGCGATACTACCTATAACGTTACGATATACGATTCCACGCAAAGCATAGCGTATATCGGCAAAGACGCTTTCGCCAAATATGCGGTAGCGGATAACACGATAAGTTACACTTTGCCGAGAGGTTCCGGATTTTCTATCGATATACTTTATAAAGGAAAAAGCGACGAGAAGGGAATAATAAGCGGGCAAAAGTACTATAACGACTACTTGTACGACAGTTATATAAACGCAGAGTATTTAAGAGAGGACGGTTTGAAAGCGTTGCTGACTTCGGCGGACAAGTTCGGAACGGGCAACTCTAAGGAAGCGACTATAAAAACGCTTAACGCGATAATAGCGGTTCTTAACGCTTTCGACGGCATGTTCGATAAAGCGATGAACGACTTGTATAAACACGATTACACGTTCGGCAATAGCGAGTACGAGTACTTGTTAAGAGGTTACGAGAACCGCGGCGGCGGCTCGATAGAATCTTTTGTCGAGTACGTAGAAAACCTCGATAAAACCGAGTATTCGCAGTTTTTGACCATCTTAAACGACGCCGGATATGATAAAAATTTGATGTCGAAACTCGGTAATTTGGAAGATTTGATAAAAGAATACGTGATTTTCATCAAAAAAATCTACGAATCGGGACTTAGCGAGGAGAAATGCGGATTTACCGGACTTAATTATACGCTTTTGGAAGATTATAAGTTCAAGAGCGATTCCGAAAGAATAAACGCCGCAATCGAAATACTTACTTCGTACGTAAACTTCTTAAAAGTCGATTTGAACGATTATCAACAACCGGAATTAACTCCCAAATACGAGGATTCCAAACGAGACCTTAACCTTGCGTACGGCTTAATCATCGAGAACGGAGAAGAAAAGTACACGTTCAGCGGCTGGTTCAGAGACGCCGATTATACGAGTTTGTATTGTGAAGAATTCATATTCGACCCGTTCTACGTCGACGGCGACGTTTCCGCATTGTACGCGAAGTGGACGGACGTTACTAAGGGTACCGAAGGACTGTTGTATGAAGAGGTAACTTATAAAGACGAAAACGGAATCGTAAGGAACGGCTACGTTCTCGTAGACTTCGTAAACGCCGCGCGTTACGCCGAAAAATACGCAAATAGCGATTTGTATTACGTTACGACGGACGACAGCGGTAACGTTCCAAAACAAATCGTCGTAAATAACGCAAAAATCGACGTGCAAATACCCGCAACCATAGATAAATATCTCGATAAAACCGCCGAAGCGCGAGCGGAGTACGAGAGTAACGAGTGGAACAGTCGGTACAAGAATTACTTTATTAAATCGGGTTCCGCGTATATCGCCGCCAATAGCGTTTTCGACGAGAAAGAAACGTATTACGTTAAAGAAGAATATAAGGTTATCGGTATCGCAAGCGGCGCGTTTAACAATTATAATATGTACGTAAAAGAAGTTACTTTACCGCTCAATTTGTACTTTATAGAAGAGGGCGCGTTTAAGGACGTATATTGCGAAGGTTTTAATAGGTCTGCGCCCAAGGATAAAGAAACCGTTTACGACTACGTGGTGTTGAAAGGTACGGAAAAGCACGCGTTGTATCAAAAAGAAGCGTGTCCGTATACCGAAATTATCGGAAGAGCGTCGTTAAGAGTATTCCGCGCCGCTTATCAAAAAACGCTTATCGCTTACGCTAAGGAAATCGAGGACGCGTCTTACGCTCTTATGGACGGTACAACCGGTATTGGCGAGAACGCATTCATGTACGCAAAACACTTATTAACGTTGACTAACGTCGACGAAATAACAGTCATCGGTAAAGAGGCGTTTGCGGGTTCTTCGATAAAAACGTACGGAAACGTCGACGGAAGCGTTATTATCGGTAAGAAAGTTAAGAGAATCGAAGAAAGCGCGTTCGCGCAATGTACGAACGTGAAAACAATCGAAACGGAAGACGGTAGCGCGATCGAGTACGTCGGCAAAAACGTGTTCTTAGGTAGCGGCTGGCAAAACGCCAAACGCGGCGTCGTAATGTTATGTTATGTAGGCTCGAACGGTAAAAAACTCGTCGCGCTTTTGGGCGTAGCCAACGACGCCGGATCGTTCGAATCCGAAACGTATAACGAGAACGGCGAAGCGGACGTAAACGGCGCGTACAGATGTATAAAAGCGGTCGGCGCCGACGGAGAAGTAAAAGCGTTATCTTTGTATAAGAACGATAAATTAACTAAAGTAATCGTTAACGCCAAGATTTCTATGATTACTGCGGGCGCGTTTAACGGTTCGTACGGTAATACGGTTAGCGCGGTGGAATTAAAAGACTGCTCGAGTCTTGCGTACATTGACGATAACGCATTCGCTTCGTGTCCGTCTTTGGGCGTAATATCGTTCGGTAACGCTACTACGCCAATACGTTTAGGCAATAACGTATTCCTCGGCAAGTCCGAAGACTCGAAAATCACTTTGAAATTTGTCGACGGTAGCGACAAGACCACCGCGACGAGCGACGAGTCTTGGAAAAATTATGAAAATATTACTACTATAATAGGTTAAAAAATGCGTATTCTTTCGATACAGGATATTTCTTGCGTCGGGCAATGTTCCTTAACGGTGGCATTGCCCGTTATTTCTGCTTTTGGCATAGAAACGAGTATTCTTCCGAGCGCGGTGTTAAGCACCCATACGGGCGGTTTTTCGGGCTATACGTTCAGAGACCTTACCGAGGATATCCCCAAGATAAAGGAACATTGGCAAAAGGAAAAAATAACTTTCGACGCTTTCTATACCGGGTACGTAGGCAATAAAAAGCAAATAGAATATATATTCGAAGTCGTGGAAGCGACGAAAAAAGATAACTCTCTATTCATAGTCGACCCTGTCATGGCGGATTTCGGCAAGTTATACGACGGTTTCGATAATGATTTTATCGCTGAGATGAGAAAGGCGGTCGCAAAATCGGATTACGTTCTTCCTAACGTGACGGAAGCGTGTTTTCTTACCGATTTTGAATATAAAGACGGCGTTTTTACCGAAAAATACGTCGAAGATTTAGTTTACGCCGTAAAAGAACTCGGCGCGGATAAAATCGTACTTAAGGGAATATCGTTTGACGAGAATACGATAGGCGTTGCCGTTTACGACGGTAAAAAAATCGAGTATTACCTTCACGAGAAGATAAACAAAAGAATGCACGGCACGGGCGACGTGTTCGCTTCGTGTTTTACCGGCGCTCTGCTAAGCGGTTTTTCGCTTTACGACTCTGCAAAAACGGCTGCGGATATGACGCTGAAAGCAATCAAATCCACAACCGA
>CAKRAY010000111.1 GCA_934296355.1 uncultured Clostridia bacterium | reverse complement strand
GGCGAAACCGACAAAATGGTCGTATTCGAAAGAGTTCCCGGCGATAAATATGCTATTAACTATAAACTTATGGACATCGAATTAGCGGCGAACACCGAGAAGAAAATTCCCGACAGTTGGATTTTGCCGAACAATAAGGGCTTAACGAAAGATTTCGTAGATTATGCGTTGCCGCTTATCCAAGGGGATTGCAAAGCGCCCCTCGAAGACGGTTTACCGAGATTCGCTAAACTCAAAAAGGTTAAAGTGTAAGTAATGAAAAAAACGATTGATAATTCGCAAAAAAAAGAAGTAAAACCGCTTAGCAAGCGACAGAAAGTGATTATTATCGCTACGATTATAGTCATAGTCGTTTGTTTAACGGTAGGTTTAACGCTCGGGTTGACGCTAAAATCGAGTAGCGTCACTCCGGAGCCGTATTTTGCGGAATTTAATCAATCGAGCGATTACACGCTTACCGTCAAGTGGAACAAAATACGCAAGGCGCAAGGTTATTACTATCAATACTATTACGGCGACCCTTCGTTTAACACCGACGACGGAAGTAAAAACGTTAGTTATACGGAAAATTGCCGTGTACCGTTGGAAAGACATAAGGGTATAGTAGCATTCAGAGTAAAAGCCGATATTCCGGGTTCGGAGACAGATTATTCGGATTGGATTACCTTCAACGTACAAGCGTGGAAGTTAAGCGCGCCGATACCGACTATTACCGATTCTCTCGAAGTCGGTTGGACCGCGGTAGATTATAAATATTACGGCAATACGCAAAACGTTTCGTCCTACGATTGGAATATAGCGTATGACGGCGTATGGTTTAACAGCGTAGATTTAAGCAATGCGGGAACAAGCATTGACGTGTCGGAAACTATAAAACGAGCCTTGTCAAGCCCCGATGAGAGATTCAAAAGCATGTTCGATAAACTCTTTGATTATAGAATTGACGGCGTTTGGCAAGATATAATCATTACCGTAAGAGTAAAAGCGACTACGGCAAAAACAAGCGTTTTGCCCGTTCCTAACGAAAAAGAAAGCGCTTTGGCGGCGATTTACGACGACAGCGAATACGGTATAGCCACATTGACGATAACCGAAGAATTATATAAAAATATAACCGGCTTGAAATAAAGACGGTTTACGGAGTAATATGAAGAGAAACGATTTAAGAAACATAGCGATAATAGCGCACGTCGACCATGGCAAGACCACATTAGTCGACGCTATGTTAAAACAAGGAGGGGTTTTTAGAGACAATCAATACGTTCCCACTTGCGTTATGGATAATAACGCGCTTGAAAGGGAAAGAGGTATAACGATTTTGGCTAAAAACACGTCCGCATTCTATAACGGCGTTAAAATAAATATAGTTGATACGCCGGGACACGCCGATTTCGGAGGAGAAGTCGAACGTGTGTTAAAAATGATAAACGGCGTAGTCCTTTTGGTCGACGCTTACGAAGGACCGATGCCGCAAACAAGATTCGTTTTGCAAAAAGCATTGGAAATGAATCATAAGATTATTATTTGTATAAATAAAGTAGATAAGCCCGGCGCCAGATGCGCGGAAGTTTTGGATGAAATCTATAATTTATTGTTAGAGTTAAACGCCACCGAAGAACAATTATATAGTCCCGTCGTTTATTGTAGCGGCAGAGAGGGAAAAGCCGGACTTGTAGAAGGCGAATTAAAAGACGATTTAACCGATTTGTTTAACACTATTATAGAGCATATCGACCCGCCGGAGGGTGACGAAAACGCCCCCTTACAAGTTTTGGTTTCGGCAATCGACTATAACGATTACGTCGGAAGAATAGCGATCGGTAGAATAGAACGCGGCGTTATGAAACAAAACCAAGAGGTCGTTATTTGTAATTATCATACCGATGAAAGATATAAAGGAAAGATTACAAATATATATCAATTCGCCGGTCTTAACAAAATGAGCGTCGAGAGCGCGGAAGTAGGAGATATCGTAAGTTTTAGCGGTATGGAAAACATTACTATCGGAGAAACGGTTTGCGCGCCCGACTGCGTAGAACCCGTTCCTTTCGTTAAGATAAGCGAACCTACTCTGCAGATGGTATTTTCGGTCAATAACAGTCCTTTTGCCGGTAAAGAAGGAAAATTCGTTACGTCGCGTCATTTGCGTGCAAGACTGATGAAAGAACTATTAAAGGACGTTTCTCTTAAAGTTACCGAAAAGAGCAGCGACGAGTTTATCGTAAGCGGCAGAGGAGAAATACACCTTTCGATTCTTATCGAAAACATGCGTAGAGAAGGATATGAATTCCAAGTAAGTACTCCGCAAGTTATTAACAAAGTAATCGACGGCGTGTTATGCGAACCCGTAGAGAGAATTTTCATTGACGTACCGGATAGCGCAATAGGCGCGGTCATGGAAGAAATGGGTCGTCGCCAAGGCGAACTTATCGTAATGAACCCAACCGGAACAAGAACGAAACTTGAGTTTAGTATTCCGGCAAGAGGACTTTTGGGATACAGAAACGACTTTATGACCCAAACGCGTGGCGAGGGTATAATGAATAGCGTGTTTAGCGGATACGAGCCGTTAAAAGGTAACGTACCGAGAAGACCTTACGGCGCGCTTGTGGCATGGGAAACCGGAGAAGCGGTAACTTACGGCTTGTTTAACGCGCAAGGAAGAGGACAATTATTCATAGGTCCGGGAACGCAAGTTTATGCGGGTATGGTAGTCGGTTATTCTCCCAAACAAGAAGACGTCAGCGTTAACGTATGTAAAAAGAAACACGTTACGAATATGCGCGCCGCGGGTAGCGACGAAGCGCTTACGCTTGAAACGCCTAGAATTTTAAGCCTTGAAGAGTGTATAGAATTTATCGACGTAGACGAGATGTTGGAAGTTACTCCGAAGAGTTTGAGAATAAGAAAAATTATACTCGACCATGCGGAAAGAATGAGAAAACTTGTAAGAGAAAGGAATAATCAATAGATAACAAGGAGAGTGTAATGGCTAAGGAAAAAGGTCTTGCTTTAGTAAAGTATTTATCGTTTTATCCCGAATACCGTGAAGACGGAGAAAAGACTGCGCCGTTAGAAACGGGAAGATTTAAGCATTTTAGGGCAGTTTCAAAAAGTAAAAACTCGCCGATTTTAATCGCAAATTTACTTTTTATGATTACCTTAATCCCGCTGATTGCGATATTTGTCGTAATAAACGCTTTAGGCGGAATCGAGAATATCGCCTATAATATGAACGGTATTACCGACACGCCGTTTATTATGTCGAACGTTGGTTTCGGGATGTCGAACTATACTCAAACGACGCTTCAAATAAGGCTCGATATGTTAAAAGTCTATTACTTGATATTCGCCGCCGTCGGCGTGGGAACGTTTATCATGAGCATAGGCTTGTCGGGGATGGTTCCGCTCTGTATGAAGTTTATAATCGGCGATAAATGCATTTGCAAAAAAGATAATTACGGAAACGACGTGCCGAGAGCATGTAAAGAATTCTTTATCGGATTAAAACGGTGTATAAAAGAAATGCTCTTTGTCGGCGGTATGTTTTTAGTAATATTTGCCGGTTTTGGTAATATTTTCGTATATTTCGTTTCCCAATACTGGATGGGAACGGCTAATGCGGGACATTGGGTAATGGTAATTATTACGGGAATAATCGCCTTACTATGTTTTATGTTTTTATTGCATTTGATTCCTTCGATTGCGTTATACGATATGCCTTTCAAAGACAAGTTAAAGAACTCTCTTATCCTTACGTTCCAATTTTTCTTGCAAAATCTTGTTGTGGTAATAGTATTCTCTATTCCGTTTGTTTTGGCAACCACTCTTAATACTTTTATCAGCGCAGCCATATTCGCGCTTTTATTGGTATTTGGTAGCAAATACTATTGTTTAACAATGTGTAATTTTGAGCAATATATATCGGAAAAACTCATTCAGCCCGTTTATGAAATGAGAGCCAAATCTAGAAAAGGTAAGAAAAAATAATATACGTATTTTAAGATTTTTAGTCAAAAATATAATCACGGCTTTTCAGCGATAAATCGTAGAAAAGCCGTTTTTTTATATAAAAAATATACCCGTTGACATAATACTATTATTATTATATAATAATAAAGGTAAATTACGTCTTATAAGTTTCGGAGGTTTAATATGACTCGTAATTCAAGAATGAATAACGTTAAAGGGAAATCGCTTAGGGTCGCGCTAATTGTATTTTTGACGACCGCTTTGTTTACGATTTCGTTTGCGGTAGTGGGTATAGCGGATTCCTATATGCCTGCGGACGCGGCGGGCGGCGGAACATGGCAAGCGACCCAAAACGAGACGAGTAAAGAATGGAGTATGCCCGACGGAGAAGACGACGGCGTGACGATCACGCCCGGGTTCTCATTCAAACTTGCGTCCGAAGACGGAACGTTGCTTCAAAACCCCGGCGACGTTATCCTCAATATGGTTAAAAAAGACGCAAGCGGCAATTTAATCGCCTTTGACAGAAACAGTCTTGTCAGCGATTTGATTTCTCGTTTGTATTTTAATTTTGAATTTCAGTACAAATCATATCTTTTAACTAAATACTACTATCAGAATCCGACTACCGGCGCTTATGAGGTTATTACTAAGAATCATAGTAAGTATAACGAGTTTAAGACGCTTATTGACAACACCCCCTCGAATCAAGATAAGGTAGACGATTATCCTTTCAAAGTGACTGATGATCCGCAAGTTACAGAAGCAACAGCATCCATACCGTGCAATCAAGTTTATGAAAAAAGCGCAGACGCTACGCGTCTTAAGAAAACGTATACCGATGATAACGGTGTAGAGCATATAAACTCTTATGAAAACGGCGGTCTGATTGTAGATAAAGCCGAGATAAAAATTAAAGCGATTTATTTAAGCGGATATACTTGGTACGGAAAAGCCGTAGAAACCTTTAACTTGATGGACAATAGTACCGAACTGATAGCCGGTTTGTATAACGTGATTTCTATCGAAATTGACGAAAGCAGTTACGTTAATTACTCTTATATGCATCACACCGAAAAGAGTTTAAAGGCGAAACATAAAGAAAACTACCCAAATTATTTTGATTTTGAATATATAAGCACGTTGCCTAACTCGTCGCAGATCATAGCCGGTAATAACAACTTCATATTTGCTTATCAAAGATTCGATTTTTCTTCAAAT
>CAKRAY010000110.1 GCA_934296355.1 uncultured Clostridia bacterium | reverse complement strand
GCTCGGTCGTTAACGTTTTATAAATTATTCTATTTATCGGTCTTCCGATTTATACGGATTTTCGGAAATCGTTTCTTCGGCGTTTGCCGCGATCGAGTTTTCCGCAGTCGTTTCCGCTACGGGTTTTGCATCGGTATAAGACGCGGGGAAATATTTTCTGTCTTCTTCCTCGCTGTACTTGCCGGCGAGTTCGTTAATAAGCGCAATTCTCTCTTTCTTTTCTTCTTCGCTAAGCAAAGCGAGTTCGCCGCGTTCGGCAATGCCGTTAAAGTAATGAATACGAGCGAGTTTCTTGGAAGTAACTTTATACTTAAACGAAGCGAACGTAGCGACGCAAATAAGCACTACGACCGCTATACCCATAACGAGTTTTATGGCGAGTATCGCCGAATCGGGTTGTTCGATATAAATCGAAGTATCGCCCGACTTGTTTTCTATATAACCCGCCGCGCCGACTATCCAGCCTACCATGCCTACGCCTAACGCGCCGGTAACTTTTCTTGCCAAAGTCATCATACCGCTATACGTTCCCGTAGGACGCTTGCCGGTAGAGAGTTCCGCGATATCGACGGTGTCGGGGAAGATAATCCAAGGTATCATTTGCGCGCCGCCGAAACCTAAACCCATAACGAACGACACGATAGGTACGAGTATCGGAGGCGTCCAAGACGGGTCCATAACGATAAACATAATACCGCCTAAAATATAGAAAGGTAGGCCCATACGGAACGCGAACTGTTTACTCTTCTTGTCCATGATTATTCTTACCAGCGGGAACATAAGCACCGCCGCCACAAGCAAGGGCGCGACGATAAACAGCGACGAAAAGTCCATTCCGAAAAGCGTATACCCGTGCCATACGTCGGTAGCGTAATACACGGCGAGCGCGGAAATCATATCCATACACATAAACGCCGAACAATACATCATAATATGCCATCTGTACGAACGGTTTTTATACGGTTCGACGTAGTTATTGACAAACTGTTTGGCGTTAAACTTGATTTTAGGCGTAGAAACTTTTACCCTCTCCTTGACGACGAGCGAACAAAGAATCAAGCCGCCGCCGAACAACAAGCCGAAACCGAGCGCGATGCACAGCCAGAACGTTACGGGAGAAATCTTGGGTAAGAACATATACTTATCTTTATCCGTAAGCATAGCCTCTATTAACACGAGCGGAACGATATAAGCGATACCGGAAGAAAGCGAAGTAAAGACGAGTTTTACCGTGTTGGCGTTGTTTCTTTCCTTAAACGAAGGGGATATATCGCCGGACATCGAGCAATACGGCACTTGGGTAATCGTGCTTACGGTATTCCATACCAAATAGAATATCAAAATGTAAGCCGTGCACCCCGCAACCGGAACGCCCCACGACCTAATCGGCATAAACAGCAAGAACAGCGCGAATATGACCATTATACCGCCGAAGAACATATAAGGCTTTCTTCTACCGTACTTGCTACGCGTGTTGTCGCTTATGAAACCCATAAGCGGGTCGGTTATGGCGTCCCAAATTTTGGCGACCATCATAATCGTGGAGGCGACGGCAATGGCGATGCCCATGGCGTTAGTCATATATTTAAGCATAACGCACGACATAAGCGCGACGGCTCCGCCGTCCATAAGTCCGCCTACGCCGTAACAGATTTTTTCTCCGGTCGGTATGTATTCGTCCATAGCGACGTCGGGTCTTCCGGTCTTAACAGATTTTCTTTTCATATCCTCTCCGATACATATTATTAAAAAATAATAATATTATATTAACATGCAACAAAAAATGTGTCAATATCGAAAAAATATAATAATCGCTATTGAAAACGCTCTAAAAAAGTAGTATACTTGTTTTAATAATTACGTAACCGGAGGTTTTTTTATGACTCGTTCTGAATTCATTTTCGTTTTAATTGATTATTTATGCAATCCTTTGCAAAACTATCGTAGATATAAAGGTATAACCCGTATTAAAGACGGTATCGTTTACAACGAAAGATATCCCGAAGATTGCCGCGCCGAAATTTACTACGACCCCGAATTGGTGGGAGAAGGCAAGCCCAAACTTCCCGTAATTCTCAATATCCACGGCGGCGGATTCGTCAAAGGCGACATGCATTACAGAAGAAGCCTTTGCAAACGCTTCGCTTCTCACGGCTACTTCGTATTCAACATTAACTATCGTTTATCGCCCAAGTATTCTTTCCCCGTGGCGTTAACCGACTGCGTGAACGCGATAAACTATCTCGAAACGCTTGCCGAAAAGTACAATATCGACCTCGACAAAGTTTGCGTAACCGGCGACAGCGCGGGCGCGTATTACGCTACGCAAATCGTATCGCTTTGCTCTTCCCCCGAACAACGCAACGCCGTTCAAGCGCCCGAGTTCAGAGTTAAGCCGAAAATTTTAGTTAGTTTCTGCGGACCGTACGACCTTGTACAAAGCATATCTCTTACCAAACTTCCCTTCAATATCGTATGGGATATCGGCCGTTGCTACATAGATAACGACGATTTCAAATTAAAGAAAGACTTCTCTAATATGAACGACCACCCGCTTATCAAAGACGCAAGTCCCATTAACTTCGTCAACGCCGATTGGTGTCCCTCTTTCCTCGTAATGAGCAAGAAAGACATATTCTGCAAAGGTCAAGGCGAACTACTCAAAGCGAAACTCGACGAAGTAGGCGTAGAGAACGAAATATTTACGTCCGAAAAGTTTATCGACAACCACTGCTTCCACATGAACTTCTGGACGAAGATAAGCAAAGAATGCTTTAAGGCGGCGTTCGATTTTATGGACAAACACTTAAAGTAAAATTTATAAACAAATTAAAAAAACGCGTCGTCGACGCGTTTTTTTTTACAATATAAGCGAAAAAGTTTGCTTGCAAGGACTTTTTCGCGACTTATTTCGACAGAAACGGCGGATTAACCATGGCTAAGCCGCAAGCAACGTTAGTTGCGGACAAAACCTTGTTTTGTCACGTTTCGTCGGTTATAACAAATACTCGTTGACTTCGCCGGCGCAAGCCCTTGCGTCGGCAATCGCTTTGACAACCAACGACTGTCCAGTACGGGCGTCGCCCGCGACGAATATTCCGTTAATCGCGGTTCGGTGCGAATTTTCGATAGTTTTTACGTTGCCGCGCGCGTCTTTTACAAGGGAAAACGCTTCGAAAACGTAATCTTCGCATCCCGAAAAACCCATGGCTATAAGCAAAAGTTCGCATGGCAAAATTTTCTCGCTACCCGCGATTTCGCAAAGCGTTTTTCTTCCGCTTTTTTCGTCGATTTTGAATTCCGCGCCCACGGTTACCACGCCCGAAACGTTGCCGTTTTCGTCTTTAAGCACCTCTTTTATCGTCGTTTTATAAACGCGCGGGTCGCTTCCGAATACGGCGATCGCCTCTTCCTGACCGTAGTCGGTTTTTTCAACTCGCGTCCATTCCGGCCAAGGGTTGCTTGCTAACTTTGTCGAAGGAAGTTTTGGCATCAGTTCTATTTGCGTTACCGACTTACATCCTTGTCTTATCGCCGTCCCCACGCAATCGTTACCCGTATCGCCGCCGCCGACTATTACCACGTTCTTACCCTGCGCCGACAAAAAAGGTTCCTTAATTTTACCCAAAACGCTCTTTACGCTCGCCGTCAAATAGTCTACGGCGAGTACGACGCCGCTTGCGTCCGCGCCGGCGCACGAAAGCGTTCTCGCTTTCTTCGCGCCGCAACAAAGAACCACGGCGTCGAACTCGTTTTGTAAGTTTTTTACGTCTTCTTTGTTCCTAAAATCCCTACCGATTACGAACTCTATACCCTCTGCTTTTAATAATTCCACGCGTCTTTTTACGATTCTCTTATCGAGTTTCATATTGGGTATACCGTACGTTAATAGCCCTCCGAGGGTATCGCTTCTATCGAATACGGTAACCGAATGTCCCCGTTTATTGAGTTGGTCGGCTACGGCAAGTCCCGCGGGACCCGAACCGATAATCGCCGCTTTTTTACCGCTGCGCATTCTGGGCGGACAAGGTTTCATTCTCCCTTCCGAGAAGGCTTTTTCTATAATAAACAATTCGTTGTCGCGTACCGAAACGGGTTCTCCGAGCAGTCCGCAAGTACAAGCCGCTTCGCATAAAGCGGGGCAAACTCTGCCGGTGAACTCGGGAAAATTATTCGTTCTTAACAGTCTTCTCGTCGCTTCGTCGTAATGACCTTTATATAACTCGTCGTTCCATTCGGGGATAAGGTTATGTAAGGGGCAACCCGTACTCATTCCGCTAAGAGTCATTCCGGATTGACAAAACGGTACGCCGCAATTCATACACCTTGCGGCTTGCTCCGCGCGCTCTTTTTCGTTAAGCGGCGACTTGAACTCGGAGAAGTTCTTTATCCTTTCAAGAGGCGCGACGCACGCGTTCCCTTTTCTTTCGTATTCGATAAATCCGGTCGGTTTACCCATGGTTTACTCCCTCCCCTTTTGTAATTCGTAAAAAGCGCACAAAACCGCTTGCTCTCTCGACATGCCTTTTTCTTCCGCTTTTCCTATTTCTCCGAGCATACGCTTATAGTCGTTAGGAATGATTTTTTTGAATTTCGGCAAATATTCGCCGAAGTTTTCGAGAATCTTTTTGCCGAATTTCGAGTCGGTCGCCAAGGCGTATTTTTCGAGGATTGCCCTCAATTCTTCGACGTCGTGTTTTTCGACTACATCGTTCATAGATACCATTTGTTTATTGACACGCATATACAATTCGTGGTTCTCGTCAAGCACGTATGCCACGCCGCCGCTCATACCCGCCGCGAAGTTTTTACCGGTTTTACCTAAAATAACCGCTCTGCCGCCGGTCATATATTCGCAACCGTGGTCGCCGCAACCTTCTACGACAGCGACCGCGCCCGAATTTCTTACGCAAAATCTCTCTCCCGCCACGCCGGCGATATACGCTTCGCCCGAAGTCGCGCCATACAAAGCGACGTTACCCACGATTACGTTTTCGTTCGACTCGTATTCGGCGTTTTTACTCGGTCTAAGTATCAGTTTTCCGCCCGACAGACCTTTACCGAAATAATCGTTGCTGTCGCCGGTAAGGTCGAGAGTTAAACCCTTCGGAATAAACGCACCGAACGACTGTCCGCCACCGCCCGAGCATTTAACGACGTACGTATCGTTTTTTAACGTGTTTTTATACTTTTCGGTAATGACCGAGCCTAAAATCGTACCTACCGTACGGTTAATTCCCGATATTTTTACGGCAAATTCGCGCGGTTTGTTCTTC
>CAKRAY010000109.1 GCA_934296355.1 uncultured Clostridia bacterium | reverse complement strand
GAAATAGCCAAATCTACTCCGCACACGTTTTGCGCGTTGTTTATTATTCCGTCCGTATCCTTATCCGAAGTATTTGTTTCTTCAAAATCTTTTAATCTGAACACGATTATCGCAATGCGGTCGTTTTCGTAAAATTTTGTTCGAGAAAGAACCCTGTTTTTCAAAATATAAACGCGTTTGGTAATATCCTTAAGAAGTCTTTCGCAAATCGCGCTGAAATCGATTCCTTTTTCGATAAGTTTGCTTGCGATATAATAACTCTCCGCGCTATTCGATTCAAAGGTAAAACCGCCGCTGTCGGTAACCATTCCGGCATACAAACAAGTAGCGGTATCTTTGTCGATAAATTCCGGATTGATATAGCAAAAAAGTTTATAAAGAATTTGCGTAGTGCTTACCGCGTCCCATTCTCTATAAGTGTATTGCGCGTAATCCTCGTGAATTTCGTGATGGTCGATAACTAAAGTTTTTCTTGCTTTTACAAATTTTCGAAATGCAATTTCGCCCAAACGCCCAGCGTCTCCCGTATCTAATCCGACGGAAAGGTCGAATTTTGTTATATTCGACTCGTTTGAATTAACGATGTCAAACCCGGGGAGAAATCTTATCTTTTCGGGATACATTTGATTTGTGGTTAAATCAGGCGAAAAAACCACAGCTTTTTTGCCCATCTTAGTCAAAAAAGCATATAAGGCAAGCGCCGAACCCAGGCAATCGCAATCGGGATTAACGTGCATGTAAATCGCGATTGCGTTCGCTTCGCTAAACATTTTTTTTATTTCAAAAAAATCATTATTCATCGCGTTTATCGTTTTCGTGTAATTCTTTAATTATTTGTTCGATATGAAAACCGTGGTCAAGCGATTCGTCGAGTTTGAATACCATGTGCGGTACGAATCTGATTTTTAATCTGTCGAATAACAATCCTCTTATATAGGAAGACGCGTTGTTAAGGACTTTCAATGCGTCTTTCGCCATGGTTTTATCCATTATACTGACGTAAACTTTTGCGCTCTTTAAGTCTTTAGAAGTCTCGACGCTCGTCACGTTAATCAACGTGTCGAGCCTCGGGTCCTTCATTTCATGCGCAATGATTTCGTTTAATATTTTACATATTTCGTCGTCAACGCGTTCGATTTTTCCCATTACAGCCTATTCTCCTCAATAGTATACGCTTCGATTACGTCGTCCACGTGTATATCGCTATACTTATCTAAACCTATACCGCAATCAAATCCCGCAATTACTTCTTTTACGTCGTCCTTGATTCTTCTTAAAGAAGCGATTTGCGTTTCGGTAATAACTACGCCGTTACGTAACAATCTGACTTTTGCGTTTCGAGTAATTTTACCGTCTTTGACCATACATCCGGCAATTGTTCCGACGCTGGAAATCTTGTAAATCTGTCTAACTTCCGCTCTACCGAGATATTGTTCGCTGTAAGTAGGAGCAAGCATTCCCTTAATAGCGTTTTCCACGTCGTCGATCGCGTCGTAAATGATACGATATAATCTGATGTCGACGCCGATTTTTTCAGCCGTGTTTCTTGCGTTGGAATCGGGTCTGATGTTAAATCCGATTATAATCGCGTTGGCAGTGTCGGCAAGCGCTACGTCGGATTCGTTAATTGCGCCTACGCCGCTATGAATAACGTGTACCTTAACTTCGTCATTGCTGAGTTTAAGCAACGATTGTTTAACGGCTTCGACGCTACCTTGAACGTCGGCTTTTATGATAAGATTCAAATCTTTCAACTTACCTTCTTCAATCCTCGAGAAAACGTCTTCGAGCGAGGCTTTCTTGGTCATCGAGCGTTCGCTTCTCTCTCGCGCCATTCTTTCTTCGGCAACTTGTCTTGAAAGTTTTTCATCGTCTACCGCCATTAATTGGTCGCCCGCATTAGGCACGTTTTGTAAACCTAAAATGGAAACCGGCATGCTCGGCAAGGCTTCGTTTACCTTGTTGCCCTTGTCGTCGAACATTGCCCTTACTCTTCCTATCGTCGTTCCCGCGACAATGTAGTTACCTACTTTCAACGTACCGTTTTGGACAAGTACGGTCGCAACCGTTCCCTTGCCCTTATCGAGTTTGGCCTCGATAATCGTACCTCTCGCGGGTCTGTCGGGATTAGCCTTAAAGTCGCCTATATCGGCAACGGTAAGCAACGTTTCTAGTAATAAATTGATGTTTTCGCCTGTTTTCGCGCTTACTCTTACGCAGGGAACGTCGCCACCCCAGTCTTCTACAACCAAACCGTTATCGGCTAACTGTTGTAAAATTCTATCGGGGTTCGCTCCGACCTTATCCATTTTATTGATAGCGACGATAATCGGAACTTTGGCGGCTTTCGCATGGTTTATAGCCTCGATTGTTTGTGGCATTATTCCGTCGTCCGCCGCAACGACGATTATTACTATATCGGTAATATTCGCGCCGCGCTGACGCATAGCCGTAAACGCTTCGTGGCCGGGCGTATCCAAGAAAGTGATTTGCCTCGTTTCTCCGCCGTAAGGAACTTTAATCGTATAAGCGCCGATATGTTGCGTAATACCGCCGGCTTCGCCCGACGCAACGTTAGACTTTCTGATATAGTCCAAAATCGAAGTTTTACCGTGGTCGACGTGTCCCATTATGGTAACGATAGGCGGACGTCTAAACAATGCAGCCGCGTCGTCGTCATCGTCGTCCTTATGCATCATAAACAATTTTTCTTCGCTGGTTTGTTCGAGTTTCAATTCGAGCGTAACGTTGAATTCCGCCGCGATAAGTTCCGCCGTGTCGTAATCTATTGTATCGTTAATGGTTTTTATAATGCTGAATTCCAAAAATAACTTCTTGATTATTTCCGGAGCGGATTTACCGATTTTTTCGCTCAATTGCTTAATAGTAATATTTTCGGTCGTTATTACCGCATGGTCTATTACCATTTGTTGCGGAACAACGTGTTTCTTCTTCTCGTTGTTCGATTTGCGAACTCTGATTTTCATAATCTCGCCCGTCGTTTCGTCATATTCAACCGAAGCGTGATTGTCTTCGTAACCTCTTTTCACTTTTTCTCTTTTGTTCAACGTCTTCTTTTCTTCGAAACCTTTTTTCTTGGTTGAATTGTTATTGTTTCCCGAGTTCTTCTTTTGGGAACCGCTATTATTCGTTTGCCTATCGTTCGCATTGGAATTCATCGGTTTATTACTCGAAAAACGATTACTATTCGTAGCCGTAGATACATTTATATTGTTAGGCTTGTTCTCCGGTTTTTTAGGTTTACTGGTTCCTATAAAGTCTTCCACTCTTATGCCCGTTATATCCGATATTTCCGGTTTTTCTTCTTCTCCGAACGCGTCGGGCTCGACTTGGTTGGGAGAAGTAGGCGTTTCGGGAACTGTTTCCTCGACCTTAACCGTTTCCGTAACGGTAGGTTCGACTACAACTTCTTCTACTTTAACTTCCGCGGCTTTTTTCTCTAAAAATAACGCTCTTGCCGCCTCGACTTTAGTTTTTATTAACGCAATTCCCGATTGCACGTCCTTCGCCTTATCTAATACAGGCTTTACCGCTACGTTTTCATTCTCGGCAATAGTTTTAGCAATATTGACACGATCTCTAATCGTTGCTTTGTTTTCAGCCATTTTCTATCTCCTTTAATTTTTGTTCGATCGTCATTGATAGGTTTCTATCTTGTATGCCGACCGCCTTGCAATTCCTGTCCGGAAACAAGACTTTCATATCGAGTATAAAGCGCGGTATGTCGTACTTATCTAAATAAGCGTTTAATTTTGAGCGACTGTTGTCACTTAAATTCTTATCGATAAGCACCAAGAAGGGTTTCCTAGACGGATAACACATAGTTATACCGTCAACGCCATAAACGACTTTCCTCATTTTTATGGCAAACCCTAAATAACATTTAATTGCCGCTTCTCTCATACTCCGCTATAAGTCTTGCGTATATTTCATCTGATATTTCACGTTTGAAAATTCGATTTAACGACTTTTTTTTCAAACATGTATCTATGCAGGATTTGCTTTTACATAAATACGCGCCTCTACCGTTCGCCTTACCGTTTTCGTCGAAAAAAACTTCTCCTTCTTTGGTTATTACGATACGGTTGAGGTTCGTTTTAGGTAACATTTCCCTACAGACAACGCACATTCTGTAAGGAATTTGCTTGGGTTTATTTATCTTCATGGTCAATATCGGCTATATCCGTCACCGAACTGAAAGACTTAATATCGAGTTTCAATCCCGTAAGTCTTGCCGCAAGTTTAGCGTTCATACCGCCTCTTCCGATAGCCAAAGAGAGTTTGTCGTCCGCAACGATAACTTGCGCTCTTTTCGCTTCTTCGTCGATTTTAATACTGATAACGCTCTTTAAGGGATTCAAACAACGAACGATATATTCTTCGAGATTGGAAGTATAGGGAATAATATCGATTTTTTCGCCGTTAAGTTCGGAAACGACGTTGTTGACTCTTTCGCCCTTAATACCGATGCAAGCGGAAAGCGCGTCTACGTTCGGGTCGTCGGAATAAACTGCCATTTTAGTACGATTACCCGCTTCTCTTACGATATTCTTTATTTTTACCAATCCAATGCGTAACTCGGGAACTTCTATTTCGAAAAGTTTCTTTACAAAACCGGCGCAACTACGGCTGACGATAACTTGCGTACCGCCTCTTTGAGTTTCGGTAACTTTTTTAACATACACTTTAATGATATCGCCTACGTTATAGGTTTCGCCGTAAACCTGGTCGCGGAGCGACATAACGCCTTCCATCTGCGAACTCGTAATTTCAACGTAAACCATACTGTTTTCTACGCGTCTTACGATTGCGCTGACCAATTCGCCTTCTTTATCGTTCATTTCGTTGGTTATTTGTTCTCTGATAGCCTCGTTGATTCTTTGCATAATAACTTGCTTTGCGGTTTGCGCTGCAATTCTGCTAAGAGCAGTCGTAGATATATCTTCGCCGATTATATCGCCGATTTTCGCGTCCGGTTTAATATCGCGCGCTTCTTCCAAAGAAAGTTGGCTGTCTTCTTGCGGCTCGCCGTCAACAACGACTTGATAAGCGTAAAAAACGACTACTCCCGTTTCTTCATTGATTTTCGCGGTTACTGTTCTGCTTTCGCCCATTTCCTTTTTATACGCGGAAGCAAGTCCCGCTTCTATGGATGCGATAAGCATTTTTTTGTCAAGTTTTTTTTCTCTCGCTAATTCGTCAAGAGCAATAAAAAATTCTCTGTTGTTCATTTTTTTTGAATCCTCCTTACGATTCTCGTGTACGATTTTAGAATGAAAT
>CAKRAY010000108.1 GCA_934296355.1 uncultured Clostridia bacterium | reverse complement strand
CGGCAAAGACATACGCGACGATACTCGTCGACGAATGTAACCGACTTTACGGCGGCAAGCCCGGCGACGACGCTACCGCGTGCGTGATAAAGGTAAGACAGCGCGTGCCGATGAACATACTTTTCGGCCCGCCGTCCAATCGCGACGACGCGAACCGAATGATGGCGTTGTTCTTCTCTAAGGAAGGCAAGCATATAGTTTGCGGCGGCACGACCTCGTCCATCGCCGCCAAGTATTTAGGAAAACCGGTAAAAACGAGTTTGCAGTACGTAGCGAGCGACGTACCGCCAATTGCTTCGATAGAGGGCGTGGACCTCGTTACGGAAGGCGTAATTACGATAAACAAAGTTCTCGAATACGCGCGCGACGCATTGAGCGAAAATAAACTTTACGAAAAGTGGAGTATGGGACACGACGGCGCGTCGCTTATATGTAGATTGCTGTTCGAGGAAGCCACAGATATTAACTTTTACGTCGGAAGAGCGGTAAATCCCGCGCACCAAAACCCCGAGTTACCGATAAACTTCAATATAAAAATGAATTTGGTAGAAGAACTGTCCAAATGCTTGAAACAAATGGGCAAGAAAATAAAAGTAAGTTATTTTTGATATAAAAGGACACGAAAATGAGAAAATTCGATACAAAAGTACAATACATCAAATACAAAGTTCTTAAAGAATTGGCAAGAGAGGCTTGGAACGACAATCTTACGCCGCAAGTCGTTTTGGATATTCCGAAGCGAATCGTACCGGGCAAGATACCCACGATGCGTTGTTGCGTATACAAAGAGCGCGCCATACTTGCCGAGAGAATAAAAATCGCCATGGGCGAAGAAGAGGACAAGCGTAACGTAATCGAAGTAATCGATATCGCTTGCGAAGAATGTCCTATGGGCGGTTACGAAGTAACCAACGCTTGCCGCGGCTGTTTGGCGCACCGTTGCGAAGAAGTTTGCCGTTTCGGCGCGATAACTTTCGACCACAACCACGTGGCGCATATAGATAAAACCAAATGTAAAGAATGCGGCGCGTGCGCTAAGGTTTGTCCTTACAGCGCGATCCATAACTATAAACGCCCTTGCGAAACGGCTTGCAAAGTGAAAGCGATTTCTATGGGCGACGAGCAACAAGCGTGCATAGACTATAGTAAGTGCATTTCTTGCGGCGCGTGCGTATATCAATGTCCGTTCGGCGCGATAACCGATAGGTCGTATATATTGGAAGTTGTCGACATTATCAAAAACAGCGAAAACAACACCAAGTATAAGACTTTCGCCGTGGTTGCGCCCTCTATCGCCAGTCAGTTCACTTACGCGAAACTCGGTCAAGTCGTAACGGGACTGAAAAAACTCGGATTCCACACCGTAGTGGAAGCGGCGCTCGGCGCGGATATGGTTGCGCAAGCGGAATCGAAAGAACTTGCCGAAAAGGGTTTTTTGACAAGTTCCTGTTGCCCGGCGTTCGTGGACTTTATCGAAAAGAACTTTCCCGCGATGAAACAATACATTTCGCACAACTTATCGCCTATGGCGACCATTTCCAAGTATATCAAAGAACACGAATCGCCTTGTAAAGTCGTCTTTATCGGACCTTGCACGGCGAAAAAAGCGGAAGTAAGAAAGGAAGAAGTTAAGCCTTACGTCGACTCGGCGTTGACTTTTGAAGAACTGCAAGCCTTAATCGACAGTAAAGATATCGACTTAACCGCGCTCGAAGAGGGCGTTCTCGACAATGCGTCGTACTTCGGTAGAATCTTCGCGCGTTGCGGCGGACTTGCCGACGCGGTAGCCGAAGGCTTAAAAGAACAAAACATCGATTTCGAACTCAAAGCGACTTCTTGCGACGGTATCGAAGCGTGCAAACTCGCGCTCTTAATGAAGAGTAAGAATCGTCTTGACGCTAACTTTATCGAGGGTATGGCGTGTATCGGCGGTTGTATCGGCGGAGCGGGTTGTCTTACGCACGGCGAGAAGAACAAAGCGGAAGTAGACAAGTACGGCAAGGAAGCGTTGGAAAAGACTATTAGCGACGCAATTTCATTACTGTAACCTTTCGGGTTCTTTTTGGTTCTTTTACGCGTTTGAGTGACCTCGCGTACGCTTTTGTACGCGTCGGTTACGGGCTTCAGCCCCACTCAGAACCCGAAAAATAATCCAAAAATAACCTCGAAAAGAATATATAAAACAATAAAAGCACAAGTATTAACTCACACTCGTGCTTTTTTATTTAGAACATTATACGGCTTAGTCCTCCAATCTTCGCGTATAGACACTAACATACTTATACGCGGCTATATACTTATCGAAGAATACTGCTTATTCGCGAAACTTGGGTGAAGCGTCACACGCTTCCGCGTAGATTGGATGCAACGTCACACGTTGCCGGGTGAAGCGTCACACGCTTCCGCGAAATTGCGATGCAACGTGCGTACGTTGCCACACGCTTCCGTTGCCTAATTCTTGGTAGTTCCGAGAACGGTAAACGCAAAACTGACGATGAGGGCGGGTATCGCCATATAGAAGAAGTAGTATAGGCTTTTGTCGCCGCGGAAGTAATTCAGCATAGCGACGGTAAAGAACGCCACGCCGATTACGGCGAGCGCAAAGCCGATTATGGCGAGTATTTTTTTGGTTTTTGTTTTTTTATCGTTGTTATTATTGTTATTATTATTCATTATCTATCTCCGAAACGGATAAAACGGTCAAAACGCCGTCGGTTACGGTAAACCGTACGTTTTTGTTGTCAAATACGAACCCGTAAATCCTGTCTCCGTCTTTTTTGTACGCGGGGCGCGGGTCGGCGCGTAAAGTTTCTATGAGCGCGGATAGTTTCTCGGACGCAATTTGTTCTTTCACTCCGCTTGCAAACGTTATTTCGGGTTCTGATCTCGGCGTTTCGTCCACAAACCCTTGGCGCGCTTCCGGATGACTTTCGCAATAGGTTAGGTACGGTTTCACGTCGTAAATCGGCGTGCCGTCCACCATGTCCGCGCCCTCTACGATAAGCGTTTCGCCGTTTTCTTTCGTGCGCTCGACTCCAAGTAGTTTTACGCACGATAAACCGATTCGGTTCGGTCGGTACGGAGAACGCGTGGCAAATACGCCCACCCTTTTATTGCCGCCCAATCTCGGCGGTCGGACAGTGGGAGACCAAGTATCCTCGCTCTTTTCTAATTTGTGAAATCCCCAAATAAGCCAAAGATAATCGAACCCCTCGATTCCGCGTAACGCCCCTTCCGCGCGATACTCTTTTTCGAATACAATATATGCGACGGTTTTTGCTAAGCCGCTTTGCCGCGGCACGCCGAACTTGAACGCGTAGTCCGTTTTTATCCTCGCGATAACCTTTAATTCCATACGCATATTATACATAATAAACCGCCGTTTTTCAACGGTTTATCGCTCGTATTTTTTTTATTCGTCGTTAGCAGCCTAAAAAATCTATGATTTTAGGCAACCGAAAATGTGTGAACGACGCCCCAAACGCCCGTTTTCACGGCTTTCAAAAAAAATTTTGATTTTTCTTTCTTTTACCGCTTGACAAGAGCGCAGGCTTGTGATATTATATTGATAATGATAATCGTTATCAATAAGGAGAACATGAACGATACTTGTAAACGCGATACCAAGCAAAAGAGCATAGTATACGAAGTAGTGGCGGGTTGTTGCGACCATCCGACTGCGGAAGTAATATACGAACGCACGCGTAAAGAACTGCCCAAAGTGAGTTTAGGCACGGTGTATCGCATTTTGAGAGGGTTTGTAGAAGAGGGTAAGATTAGGCAAATACCCATGATGAACGGACCCGACAGGTTCGACGGTAACTTAAAGCGGCACGCGCATTTGGTTTGCAAGATATGCGGAGAAACGAAAGACGTGTTCGAAGAGGAGTTATTTTCCGTGCCGTTGCCGGCAAAGTACGGCGAAGCGGATAGCGAAGAAATCATTTTCAGCGGTATTTGCGCCGAGTGCGTGAAAAATACAAATAAAGAATAAGAAATAAAACGAAAAAGGAGATTATTATTATGACGAAATGGATTTGCCCGGTATGCGGATATGTACACGAAGGACCCACCCCTCCCGAATTCTGCCCTCAATGCAGAGTACCCGGATTTAAGTTTAAGAAAGTCGAAGAAGACGCGCAAAGCAAAGTTTGGGCGGCGGAGCATATAGTCGGAGTCGGCAAGAAAGGCTCGATTCCCGAAGATATTTATAACGGTTTGAAAGCCAATTTCGAAGGAGAATGCACCGAAGTGGGAATGTACCTCGCGATGGCGAGAGTAGCGCACAGAGAAGGCTATCCGGAAATCGGTTTATATTGGGAAAAAGCGGCTTACGAAGAAGCGGAGCATGCCGCTAAGTTTGCCGAACTCTTAGGCGAAGTCGTTACCGACAGCACCAAGAAGAACCTCGAACTGCGCGTAGAAGCGGAGAACGGCGCGACCTTAGGCAAGTTCGAACTCGCCAAGAGAGCGAAAGAGGAGAACCTCGACGCTATCCACGACACCGTACACGAAATGGCTCGCGACGAAGCGCGCCACGGCAGAGCGTTCGAGGGATTGCTGAAACGTTACTTCGGAAAGTAAGCGAATATTAAATAAACGAAAAGGCTGTTAACTTTTAACAGCCTTTTTTAATGCTCGTTATTAAGAGGTTACCGTTAAATCGAGAAGTTATCTATCGTGCCAACCGCCAAGAACGTCGTTTTTTAAGCGAAGATACTCGGTTTCGGAAAGCGCACCTATGTCGTAGAGTTCTTTTAATTTTTTCAGAGAATCGTTAATATTCGCGTTGTCGGTTCGCGCGACGGAGGAATGTTCGTTTTTTCCGCTACGCCGGTTATTCGTATG
Organism: uncultured Clostridia bacterium; assembly: GCA_934296355.1. GTDB lineage: Bacteria > Bacillota > Clostridia > Christensenellales > DTU072 > CAG-1782. The sequence continues at coordinate 500 of CAKRAY010000108.1, read as the reverse complement.
GCTTTTTTCTTTGCGAGCCGCAATCTTTTGTTCGCAATATTCTTGAAAATCGTCGTCGGACATGGAAAGAAACTTAATCGTATCTATGATTCCGATTATAGCAAGCGCAACCGCGCCCACGCCGAAAGTGAAGAGGGTAATGAGTAAGTACGTTACGCCTTTACGCTCGTCGCCTAAATAAAAATGCTGCGCGCCGAACGGACCGAAAAAGAAAGCGAGCAAGCCCGCGGTAACTTTGTCTTTCAAAAAAAACCTCCTTTTCAAAGTAAGTTTTGACAAAATAGTCCATAATCAGTATACTATTGTATTTTTAGAAAGTCAATAAAAATTATATAATAGTATTGTAATTATTGACCCGGAGAGATTTTATGCGGTTTGCGTTGAACGATAATATTAAGAATTTGCGCGTCTTAAACGGCTATAACCAAGTAGAGTTTGCTAAGAAACTCAATATTTCCAAGCAATGCGTATCGAATTGGGAGAACGGTAACGTGATGCCG
>CAKRAY010000107.1 GCA_934296355.1 uncultured Clostridia bacterium | reverse complement strand
CTTTTTTTCTTCCTTATTTTATATCCTCGTACCGAAAGAAGTATTATCAGCGTTATCGCGATAATCGCCGCGCCCAAGGCGATACAAACGGCGTACACGACGTCCTTTTTGTAATCGACGGGAATTTCTACTTTTTCCGCGACGGTATTACCGCCTTTGACGGTAACTTCTCTTACTTCTCTCTCTTCTTCTCCGACGTATACTTTTACCGTATAGTTACCCTCGGCTACGTCTTCGAACACGTATCTCTTCAAGTTGTCGAGCGCGGTTTCGTTTACGATTTCGCCCGTTTCGTCGCAAAGTTTCACTTTTACGCGGTCTGTCTTCTTGATATCCACTTCGCCTACCAGACGATTGGCGACTACCGGCGTAAGGGCGTTTTTGGCGATTCCGTCGTAACCGATTCTATCGAACGTACACTCGCCGCTATACAGACACTCGCTTGTACCTTTGGCGCATTTTTGCGCGAAAGTCATGCCTACCAAACTTCTGAGTTGTTCGGTCGTTATTTTTGCGGAAGGAACGACTATTCCGTCGGACGTATAAGCCACGTCGTAATTATTGGTCGTGAAGTAGTAATCCACGCTCATAACGTGCGAGGGATCGAATAGGTTGTAGGTTTCGTGCATGCCCGCAAGATACACGGTAGCCACATATTTTTTGATGTTTTCCGCTACGAACGCGACTTCTTTTTTATATTCTTTTACTTTTTCGCTGTTGCCGATAGCGGAGATTAAATAGTTTTGGAAACACATACCCGCGTTTACGCCGTACATTTCTATGGGGATATTATGTTTGTTTATCGTTTCGGTAGCCAGTCCGACGAGCGTGCCTACGCATCTACCTTTACCATATTCGTTTTTATAGTCGATATACCCGTTGATTTTGGTAAAACTTATATACGGGTCCAACATGGTCACTCTTTCGGGAAGAAGGTTCGCGCCGATTTCCTTTCTGTCGTAACGCATACAAAGATTTTCGCTGACAGCCGCCGTGAGTTGTCCGCCCATAGAGTGTCCGGCAAGATGAAGTTTACCGCTGAAATCGCTTCCGAGCGCGTCGACTATGGCGTCGGCGTAAAGGTTACAAACCGATTTTTTCGGGTTCGTGGGGTCGTCTTCCTTAGTAAGCAAGGTTTCGCCATTCGCTCCGTAATAATAGTAGTTCATACCCATCGAATCCTTATCGTCGACGCTCCAAATCTTCGCGTCGGTGGTAAGTTGCTGCGTACCGGATAACTGGTTCCAATAGAACACGCCCACGTTATAGCCTTGTTGAATATAATAATCGTAAAAGTATTCGTTAAACTTATACTTTTCGCCGAAGTCGTCTTTTAATCTGGTAACGGTTTTGTTCTTTATCGACATATCCTCTCTTACGTTCCATTCGTTAGACGGCTTCCAGCCGTGAGTGTAAATCAGCGTGGGCTTGGTTTTATCTATTTCATAATCGGCGGTGGGGGTTCTCGATATGCCGTTATACCAATAAATGCCGTAATCTAACTTGTTGAAAGTGTCGATGCCCCAATCTTCCACGGTGGTATCGAACGCCAGTGCGGGAGTAAGTTGCGTAGTGAACGCGAGTCCTACGCAGAACGCAACCGTCAAAACTAAAATAACAAACCTTTTCATATTATCTCCGTATCGATATATCGTTTTTTACTTATCCGCTCAGAACAGCAAAGATTTATCCTCGCCTATGCCTACCATACCGTCGAGGACGTACTTTTCGCCGTTTTTGTCCGTAACGAAACCTTTCATCTCTCCGAACGTAACGAAGTAGTCGATTTTTATTACAAGCGCGTGTACGAGCATGGCGTATCTGTCACCTATATTAAAGGTAACGTCTACCATACCGTGTTCGTCGGTCACATGCCAAACGTTTTCTTCTACGTGTTCGAACTTTACCGGCGGCAGCAACGAGCAATCGTTTTCGAGCCAAATCAAGTTCTCGTTATACTTATCTTGGTCGAGGGACTGATTGCGCGTAAGGTTAATCGCCAAATATTTTTTCTCGCCGTTATGTTCGCATATACCCATGGTAGTAACCCAGTCGTAATGCGCTTTTCTCGGATAATATCCTCTATGGTCGTCGATAATCGCCGTGGTCGTATCCGTAGAATCGTAAGTTTTACCGTTGAAAGTCAACGAACCGCTCGCTTTGAAAAAGTCTTTTTGGGAATAAAGCGGTCTGTTTTCTCCGAAAGGAATACTTACCACGCAAGGAACGGAAATGCGTTTCAGTTCGAACTTATAAGAAATCTCGCCCGATTTACCCTTGCCTCTGCCTTCCACTACCGCTCTGCCTTCTTCGAAAAAGTTCGTTACTTTTATATGAAGATTGGCGGTTTTCGCCTCGCTGACGTCGCCGCCTAAAAGCGTGGCCGATATATTCGTCTTCTTTGCTGACAAATTTCCGTTCCACTTATAGACTTTTTTCTCTTTTTTATCGTAAAAAAGTAAAAGCATAGTGCCGAAAACGCCCATATTGCACGGCGCGGCGAGCAATACGCCGTCTTCTAAGTTAACTTCTACCGCTTCCCATAAAGTGAGTTTGAACCTCTTTAAGCAGTCCGGCAAATGCGGAACGGGTTTTTCTATATCGAGAAAATCCATTTTGGGAAACTCTTTGTCGAACGTTCCGAAAACCGCCTTACCGTTAACGTGTACGTTTTCGGGCGTGGGAACTATTTCTCTCTTGATAATTTCTTCGTAACTTTTCATCTTTTTACATCCTTAATAAATTTATTATTTTGAAGTTGTTTTTTTAGTCGGCGTCGATATCGTCGGGGTCTATCGTAACGGTGCCTTCGGACGTTTGCTCGCGATTGTTTTCTTCCGTACCGCATATATGTCCGCCGTTTTTACGCTTATACTTTTTAACCGACTCTTTTATCGACCAATAGAGTACGAGCGTAAAGAAAATCGCCCAACCGGGGTGCCAAAGGTCCTTGACAAAGCCCATTATCAAATACGCTACCGTAACCGCCGCTATTACGACAAAGTCGATAAACGGCTCGTAATTCTTCTTTTTTACAATCGCGACAATCGTATAATAAGCGGGTATCGCGATGAAAATAATCCAACCCGGGTGCCACCAACCGCCTACGAAGCCTAAAATCAAATAGATCGCCAGAACAAGTCCGGGGATGAAAAACAGATTAGCGTTCTTATGCTTTATCGCTTCGACGAGCGAGTAATACACGGGAATAGCCAAAAAGATTATCCACAACGGATGCCACAACGAACAAACCGCGCCAAGCACGACGTAAATAACGCTTACCAGTACGGGAAAAACGTCGTTAAGCACCGACAAAACGAGCGGCGTCTTTTTCTTCTCTTTTACTCCGAAAATTCCTTTCAAAAAATCGGTGATTTCTTCTTTTTTCATGATCAAACCCCACTTTATATCTATATTTAATTTATTTATATTAAATTATATCAAACAATTAATGTAAAATCAATATGTAAAACCGAAAAAAACGAAAATAAGACAATTGCGGCTAAGGGCGACCGTCGGTCGCATTATACTCCCCTCGGCATTGCTCCTTACATAGCGTTTCGCCTACAACCTCACTCTGTCGGGCGGGCGGGTGGGCGATAACAGTTCGTTTTAAGCGGGGTTTATCGCAACAAAAAAGGCTCTCGCAAATCATACGAGAGCCGAGTTTTATGATTTTTTTGTTTTTTTAATACGCTATATTCTTTTCTATATACGCGGCGAGTTCGTCTACGGATATGCGTATTTGCTCCATGCTGTCGCGTTCTCTTACGGTAACGGTGTTGTTTTCGAGCGTGTCGAAATCGACGGTAACGCAATACGGCGTGCCTATTTCGTCTTGTCTGCGATAACGCTTACCGATAGAACCGGTTTCGTCGTAAGTAGCGTTGAACTTCTTGGCGAGCGCGGTATAAATCTCGGTCGCTTTATCGCCGAGCGCTTTCTTTTGCAAAGGTAAAACCGCGACTTTAATCGGAGCGAGCGCGGGGTGGAAGTGCATAACCACTCTGCTGTCGCCGCCATCTAATTCTTGCTCTTCGTACGAGTTGCAAAGTATGGCGAGGACCATTCTTTCTACGCCGAGCGACGGCTCGATAACGTAAGGAACGTATTTTTCGTTCGTGTTCGGGTCGGTATATTCGAGGCTCTTGCCGCTGACTTTCATGTGCGCGTTAAGGTCGTAGTCCGTTCTGTCCGCAACGCCCCAAAGTTCTCCCCAACCGAAGGGGAACTTATACTCGAAGTCGGTGGTCGCGTTGGAATAGAAACACAGTTCTTCGGGGTCGTGATCTCTTAACTTTAATCTATCTTCTTTGATACCCAAGCCCAAGAGCCAGTTTTTGCAGAATTCTTTCCAATATTTGAACCATTCGAGGTCGGTGCCGGGTTTGCAGAAGAATTCGAGTTCCATTTGTTCGAATTCCCTGACTCTGAAAATAAAGTTGCCGGGGGTGATTTCGTTACGGAAACTCTTGCCGATTTGTCCGATACCGAACGGTACTTTCATTCTCGACGAACGTTGAACGTTAAGGAAGTTTACGAATATGCCTTGAGCGGTTTCCGGTCTTAAATACAAGGTGTTCACGCTGTCTTCGGTAACGCCTTGGAACGTTTTGAACATAAGATTGAATTGTCTTACGCCGGTAAAATTACAGTTGCCGCATATCGGGCAAGGAATTTTATTTTCCGCGATGTAGTCTTCCATTTTTTTGTTGTCCCAATTGGCGATATTCTCTTCTATTCCCTTACGCTTCATATAGTCTTCGATGAGGTTATCCGCGCGGTGACGAGATTTACAACTCTTACAGTCCATAAGCGGGTCGCTGAAACCGCCCACGTGACCGCTCGCAACCCAAACGTTCGGGTTCATGAGTATCGCGCAATCGAGTCCTACGTTAAGCGTGTTTTCTTGAACGAATTTCTTCCACCACGCCTTTTTGATATTATTCTTTAACTCTACGCCCAAAGGACCGTAATCCCACGTGTTGGCAAGTCCGCCGTAAATTTCGCTACCGGCAAAAACGAAGCCTCTGCCTTTACAAAGCGCAACGAGTTTATCCATTGTCAATTCAGCCATAAAACGCTCCTCAGCGGCAAAAACCGCTTTTTATTTTTATGCTAATTATAATAGTAAAAATTATGGGTAAAGTCAATTACTTTCCCTAAAAAGTAATCGCTTACGCCCGCTTTTTGTTTTCCGTAGTCTATTTAGCCGCGCCGAGCATAGATATTTAGTATGAAAAAAAACCTATTAACGGGAATATTCAGTAATTTAGCGTTGATTTTTTTAATTGGCGTGTTGTTTTTTACTTGTCTTAACGCGCCCGCGTCGGTAAACGCCTTCAAACCCATCTACAAGGG
>CAKRAY010000106.1 GCA_934296355.1 uncultured Clostridia bacterium | reverse complement strand
CGCTTATGTTAAGAATATAGTCTACCGACACTTCGTAAAAAGAGGATAGGGCAATGAGAATATCGGTGGGAATATCCCTTTGTCCGAGTTCGTAATTACTGTATACTTGTTGCGAGCAGTGCAAAACATGGGCAAGTTCTTTTTGCTTTAACCCTCTTTCTTCACGCAATTCCCGAATACGATAATATGCCATATAACTCTCTATTTTTTATGTATTATAACAAACCGCATTTTGCAGTATTGACAATTACCGCAAATTGCAGTATAATTCTAGTACATAAATTTGGCAAACCGTGGTTTTTCGCTTTGTGAAGGGAAATGTAAATAGCGCGGCGATATATTAAAAGAAATCGCGGTTTAATAGTTAAAGAAGGAGAGGAGAAATGAAGAATAAAATCTTGATATTTTTTTTAACGTTATGCGTTTGTCTTACTCTCGCGGCTTGCGGGGATAACGGCGAAGGTAACGAAAACGAACCGCCGGAACAAAAGTTACTGGACTTTACCGGGATAACGATGGACGATTTAACGGTCGAATACGACGGAAAAGTTCATTCCGTCACGGCTAGCGGCGTTCCCGAAAACGCAACGGTAACGTATAACGACAACGAAGGTTCGAACGTAGGCGTTTATAACGCGAAAGCGGTTGTAACCGCGGACGGATATAACGCGCTCACACTTACGGCGAAGTTGGAAATCTTGCTTCCTACGGCAAAAAGCGTTGTCGCCGCAAGACAAAAGGCGATTGAAAGCGCAAAAAAAGCGTATGATTTTAAGTTAAACTTCAACGGAACGGTTAATCTTTGGGGAGTGAACCAAACCGCAAACGCGAATTACGACGGGCAATATAGGTACGACGGAGATTCGAATACGCTTAAGTTCAAGAGGGTAACGAGTGGAATTTTACTATATGATTCGCAAGAATATATTTACAACGAGGGCGATTCGAAAATCGTAATTAAGTCTAACGAAGACGGCGTGGCAAAAAGCATTTCCTTATTGCCGTTCAACGACGAGGAATTAAAGCTCGTCAATATACCGTTTGAAACGTTAGTGAACGGAATTAAAGAAAACAACATTACGAAAATCGAGAAAAGCAACGGACAATATAAGTTTAAGGCTTCCTTAAAACTAAGTTCGGATAACCCTATGCTAGCAAAAGTGTTGAATATTGTAGGCAGTAAGGGCAACACTTTGGAAATGTCCGACGTGAAATTCGTCAATCCCGTGAGTGGCTTCGAGTTGTATTTCGATTATGACAAAGATATGAAACTCGTCAATTATAAGATGAGTACGAGCGTTAGTTTTCCGATAAAGGGCGTAGCCGCTAAATTGACTCTTTCTTACGAACAAAAAGCGAGCGACGCGGAGATAGAGATTCCGTCGATAAAAGGCTTTTCCGTCAGCGAAGAGGATAAACAAGCGGACTTAGACGTGATTGCGGCCGCTTTGCAAGCGGTCAAGAACGGTAAAGCGTATTCGATAGACTTCGAAGCGACGAACGAGTTCGACCCCGGTTGGAACGTTACGGCAACCAAAGATTCGTACAAAGCGAGAATGTATAAGAATACTTATAAACTCGACGAGAACGAGTTTATAGCGTTCAACCACTCGTACGAATATAAAACGCATCACGAAACCGACGGCTCGGAAACTTATAAGTATACCGTTGCAAACACGCAAGAAAACAAAGTATATAAAGTTTCGAGAAAAGGTACGAACGTTATAGACGAAGTGACGGGCGTTACCGCGGATACCCGATTTGATTATTTGCTTTCTTATCTTACGTATGCGGCAAAAGACGTAGAGTGCGTGTCAAAAACGACGAAAAACGGTTCTACGTTCTATAATTTGGCGATAAACGGCGAAAAGGTTATCGAAGCGAACGAAAAAATAATGAGTTTAATCAATTCCAACGACGCGGAAGGCGTTATTAAAGTAAACAATTATTTTAATGAAAACCGTTATATGATAAAAGACGCGATAGTGGTCGTGGAAATGAAAAACGGCGAGATCGCGTCGATATCGTTAAAGACCGAAGTGAGATACAATCCTGTTGGCGGAGATTATACGGAAGAGAACATTACTTTGACGGATAAAATATCCATTATCTTTAACGACAATCCGGAAAGCGCGAAAAAGTATACCGCTCCGAAAAAAGAAAAGACGAGTTTAGGCAGCGTGGGGTTAAACAACGCTAAGTATTATATCGCATAGTTTTTACTTAAAATCGAACGTAAATAGCGCGATATTTCGGAGGGAACGCATAGCGTTTCCTCTTTTTTATAAAAGATAGATACGGTTTGTTCGCATGTTGCCGTTGATGAGGCAATAAGCGATGTAGGTTTACAATACGTTTAATACACCGTATAGAATGCTTACAGACGGACAACGGCGGAGAGTTTACGACGCACTACCAAAGCGAAAAACCGAAGCTAACACTATTTCAGGAAGTGTTGGCAGCGAACGGAATACGGCACAAACTCATCAGAGTATTTACCCCGAGACATAACGGAAAGGTAGAAAGGAGCCACAGAAAAGACCAAGAACGGTTTACAACAAACATAGCTTTTACAGCTTGGAGGACTACAACAAACAATTAAGAAAATACAACAAAGAGTACAACGACTTTCCTATGAGGCCGCTCAATTGGTTGTCACCAAATCAATACCTGAAAAATTTTTGTGCTCAAGGTGTAACAAATGTTTGACAACCCTACAAATAACATACTAATCTGTTCGAATATTGTATTGATTTATGGCGACAACTATGATAAAATAAGCAAAAATGTATATGAAATAATATAGAATATTTAGTTAAATTAAAAGTAGTCAATTAATAGTGAAAGTCCCAATATAATCAGATTTAGTTATGGACAATAAAATTATTGAAAAAACAAAAAAGGAGAAATTATGAATCGTTGTTTGTATAATGGAAATTTTGATGAGTTTTTGAAAACCGATGATGATTTAATCTTTGGTAAATTATGTGATAATTACCATGGCGAAGCGCTAACAACGACAAGAGAGGCGTGGAAGTCTGAGATAACTGCTATGAAAAGCATATTATCGCAATTTTTAGACAAAAAAGGGAAAATTATTTTTGAATATGACATTCCCCGTCCGGGCAAACGAATAGATTGACTCTGTACTTGAGCGGTTTTCTAAAATAGATATTAAACTATTTTTTTGAAAATGCCCTATAAAAAGTACTATTGCGTATGTTTTGGGAGTTATTCTCAAGTAAGGCGTTATTTAATATTGAAAAAATCGGCGCGTTATGCTATAAAGTATGTAAATACAGGCGAGAACCGGTGGCGTTGTTTGGGATAATACGGACCATAAAACGTAGAAAAACTGCGAGGTGAAAATGATGATTTATATTCAAAATTACGATTCTCCCGTAGGGCGACTATTTATTGCCGCCGACGAAATAGGATTAATCGGGCTTTGGCTCGACGAAGAAAAATATTACGCCGCTAATTTACCTTTGGAGCATACGGAAGCGAAAACGCCGATTCTCGTCGAAACCATGCGATGGCTCGATATATATTTTAGCGGAGAAGAACCCGATTTTACGCCGCCGTTACATCCGTTCGGCTCTGAGTTTAGGCAAGAAGTATGGAAAATTCTTTTACGAATACCTTACGGAAAAACCGTTACTTACAGCGCAATCGCCAAAGAAATAGCGCAAGAAAAAGGACTTAAAAAGATGTCGGCGCAAGCCGTCGGCGGCGCGGTGGGGCATAACGAGATAGCCATAATCATTCCTTGTCATCGCGTTGTCGGAACGAGCGGCAGCCTGACTGGATATGCGGGCGGTATAGATAAAAAAATAAAACTTTTGGAACTCGAACGCGCCGATATGACGAAGTTATTCGTTCCGAAAAAGGGTACTGCAATATAAAAAAAGGCGTTTGCCGTTAGCCGAAAAGGGGAATACGAGTATGAACGAAACAATCGATATTTACAGCAAAGCGGAATACCTCGCGAACATTCTATCGAACTTTTATCCGCGAACTCTTTCGCGTTCGACGGAGTAAAATGCGCCTCTATGGAAAGTGTTTTGCCGACCTTAAAGCGTTGGAAGAAGTAAAAAATAATAAAAACAAATAAATCGCGACGCTTTTTTAGCGTCGTTTTTTTATAAAAATTACGGGTTTGCGACTGAATAAAAATTGCGGTACGTTTTATATTAAGGTAAAAAAGCGGAGAAAAAACGTATGAAAACTGCAATTTTAATACCGGTAACGCAAGCGAGCGAGAGCGAACTTCGTTCGACGATGGGCGTCACCTGAGCGTGGTGCCGGTGGTTTGGGAAGACAACTTATCGCAAATCGCCATCGAGTCCGTCGCTTACGGCGTTCCCGTACCGGCAAGCGACTTCGGCGGCGCAAGCGAACTGTGTAGTTCCGACGCGTTTAAGTTTAAGGGCGGCGACGAGGAAAGATTTTTTGAAAAAATAGACTACTTGCGAATTAACGAAGTAGTCGAGGATGAAAGAGAATTTGCGGTCGATTGGTTAAAGACCGCGTTAAAACTCAAGAAGTAGAGGGAAGCGAGGCGTAGGCTTACGCGCCTAAGCCGTTTATTTATCGTAACCTCTGTCGCGGCGTTTGTCTCTGACGACTCTGTCTTCTCTATTGTAATAGCTTACGTTGTTGCCCTTGAAGAAGTCGATTACGACGAATAACGAACCTACGCAGAAGATTATTTGCAAAAAGAAAGCAAGCACGCCCGCGCCGCCGCATTTTTTAATATCGTAAATAATCGTAATGAGCGCAAGTACGCCCGCGCCGACAAAGCAACCGATTTTTACGGGCATGTTGTCTTGGAAAGCGAAAATTCCCAAAAAAACCGCGGCAATGGCGATAAGCATAAGTAAACCGCCGCCGTATAAACTCATGTTGTACTTAATACGGAAAGAGCGGTTGGAAAAATGCATAATTAAACCGAAAACGATAACGGCGACGATACCGCCGACGATGCAAGCCCATACGGGAATTTTTTCTAAAAAGTCTGCCGATAAAAGATTGAACATAGTAATCCTCCTTTTTTTAGATTATATGCGATGTTCGGCGAAAAGTCAATAACTATATTTTTCGAGTATTTCAACCTCTTTGCGAATCTACTTAGATTCTTCACTCCTTATCTCGCGCTTTATTAAAGCAAAAAGCAACCTCTATTGAGATTGCTTTTTACTTGGCGCGCTTTGAACGGAGTGATTCGTACGTGCCGAATTCCTCGTTTAAGTATGATTTCGAATAGTTTCCGTGTTTTCGATTTTAGGGTATACCTTCTCATAAGAATTGCAATTCGGCAATTTTGCGAATCTATTTAGATTCTTCACTCCTTATCTCGCGCTATATTAAAGCAAAAAGCAACCTCTA
>CAKRAY010000105.1 GCA_934296355.1 uncultured Clostridia bacterium | reverse complement strand
TTCCCGAACTCGTTGGTTTCATATTACTCTACCTCTAAACTTCGCCTTGATTTATTTTTACTACTATTTCATAGTATATAACTAAAACGACGTTTTTGTCTACTGTTTTTTTATTAACCCACCATTTAACCTTTTCGCAATCTTTAGGTAAAGTCTCTTCGACCTCCTTGACTTTTTCGTCCGTTATTCTTTTTTCTTCCGTCGAAAAGTCGAAGTCGAACTCCTTTTCCTCCGTTTCGTAATAAGTAACCGCTTTCGTTTGATAAATTAAAGGTCCGCGATAATCGCTTACGCTCTCTTCTATTTCGTACTTAGAATACGGACTCTTAGGATACTTCACGGCGTTCGCCGGAATCAAATAAGTTTTACTTCTACCCGTTCTGACAAGTTTTATCGTTTTCGGAGTGAAAAGATAATCTCGCTTAATCCAAACCCTTCCGTAAACCGCGCCCGTCGCCTTTATTTTTTTTACGTCGTCGCCGCTTTTTTCCTCCCCGATTATCAGTTTTTGTCCTTTCTTGACGGTATCTCCCGCTTTAACGGCGGGCGTACCCGAATAAGTAATTACCGACGTGATTACCGCGTCGTAGGAAGAAACTATATCGCTCGGATGGTCGAAGTCTTCCACGTACGGCTTTTCCAGCGTTTCCAAAACGCTCACTTTAAGCGTGGTTCCCGTCACTTCCACAACCGCGTTGGATATGTTTTCGTTTTTCGTCAGCGTATCTCTTATTTCTTTGAGTTTTATCTTGTTTCTGTTCGTCGGAAGTTTTACGCTTTCTTCTATTAGCGACGTCAACTCCGAATCGCTCATTCTCTCGTTACCTACGAAAACGACGTCGGTAACGCTGTTCCCCCACAGCCATACGAAAACAGCGAAAACCGCCAGACCGACGTATAAACCCACGCGCCCGACGTTACGACGAAAAAAGCCTTCCATAGTCTTGTCGGAAGTTTCGTTACACTCTTTCTCCCGCCCGATTAAAAGCTTCTTCGTTTTCTCTTTGTCTCGGAATTTTACCGAAAAAACGCAACCTTCGTTTTGCGGTTTTACGTCGTATAGCGTAATTCCCTCAATCGAACATAAACTAATAAGAAACGCGGCGCGCGCGTTCGTAAAAAAAGTTACTTTATTCATTGCAATCCGCCGATATAGAAAAGATTTGTCCCTTAATAAAAACTTCGCCCGGCGCGATTTCGGAAAGAACGAGATTTTTGCCTTTTATCTCGATTTCTTTCTTCCCGCGCACTTTAACCGTTTCGCTCGAATACTCGGCAACGCTTTTACATCCCTCGACGCGGACGCCTAAAAAACCGTATACGGTTACCTGTACGCCCAATTCTTGCGGGGTAAGTCCGAGTTTTAACAAAGCCTCTTCGTAAAAAGTTTTTACGCTGATTTTCTTCATATATAAAACTATATGAAGGAAAAATAAAAAAATACCCGTAAGCCTTAAACGCGCTTACGGAGTTTATCGAGTACTGCGGAAAAATAGTCCGGAATCGGCGCGATAAACGTCATTCTCTCCCCGGTGCGAGGATGGGTCAATTCAAGTTTATACGCATGTAATAATTGACCTTTAAGTCCAAAATCGTCTTTCTTGCCGTACGTCGTATCCCCTACCACGGGATGATTTATGTACTTTGCATGTACTCTTATCTGGTGAGTTCTTCCGGTGGCGAGTTTGAACTCGACTAAAGTATAATCTCCGAATCTTTCTTTGACGGTAAAATATGTGACGGCGCGCCTGCCTTTATCGTCGACCGCCATTTTTTTTCTGTCTTTAACGCTTCGCGCAATGGGTTTATCGATAACACCGCTGTCTTCTTTAATGTTTCCGCAAACAAGCGCGAGATAATATCTACCCGCTTCTTTGGACGCTATTTGAGCGGCGAGCGAAAGATGCGCCGCGTTATTTTTCGCTATTACGAGCAAACCCGAGGTGTCTTTATCCAGTCTATGCACGATTCCCGGTCGCAACACTCCGTTTATTTCGCTTAAATCTTTAACGTGATATACTATGGCGTTTACAAGCGTACCGCTCGGCGTTCCCGCGCACGGATGCGTAACAAGTCCTTGCGGTTTGTTTATAACCGCTATGTCGCCGTCGCTATAAACTATATCGATGGGGATATTCTCCGGTTCCGCGCTAATCGCCACCGGTTCTTCTATCGTGACCTTTATCTCCCCGCCTTTAAGTTTCATTCCGCTTTTGGTAACGACGTTTCCGTTGTAAGTAACGCAACCGTTATCTACGAGTGTTTTTACGCGCGATCTCGTAAATGCGAGTTTTTCGCTTAAATACACGTCTAAACGTTCTTCGTTGCCGGGATAGAAAACAAACTCGTCCATAGGCGTATTTTATTCCTTGTTTTCCTCTGCGTCGTTATTATGCGGTTCTTCCGACGGCTCGTCGAGGCGCGCTTCGGTCGTTTCTTCGGCGTGCGCTTCTACGGAAACTTCGTCGTTCTTCTTGACTTCCTCGGCTTGCTTGGCTGCAAGTAAAGCGTTCGCTACTTGTCGTTTTCTTTCCTCTATCGACTTCTCGTCTTTGGAATAAAAGAAAAGCAAATAGATAATAAGCACTATCGTTCCTACCGTAAGGCAACTGTCCGCAAAGTTAAAAACGGCAAAATCTATCAATTCGAAGTAAATAAAATCTCTTACGTAGCCGAGCGCGATTCTATCGACGATATTGCCGACAGCGCCCGCAAGTATAAGAATAAGCGCGCTTCTCAACCATAAATTACGCCTTTTATACGAATAAAACAAAAATAAGAAAATTATAACCGCGCACACGGACGAAACAATCGTTAACGCCAGCGTGTTGCTTGAAAAGATGCCGAACGACGCACCCGTATTTTCTACGCTAGTAAAAGAAAACACGCCTTTAATAATGTCTATCTTGCCGTGTTCCTTACAGTAACCGTATACGTATTTCTTGGTTAAAAGGTCGATTACAAGCAATACGGCGGCAATCGCCACTTCTATAAAACATATTAACCATCTTTTTTTGTCTTTAACGGCTTCGTTGAACCCGCCAAAGAGTTCTTTTGTAAGTTCTTTTCTGCTTTTGTTCTTTTTTTCTTCCATTATTTCTCCGTTTAATCTCTGACGGTTGTGATTTTTACTCCGTCAGGTATGAGTATGTACGCTCTCTTTTTTATTTTCTTTATCGACCCGCGCATGGCGAATACCGCGCCGCAAACGAAGTCGAGCATTCTTTGCGCGGACTCCGGCGCGATTCCGTCGAAGTCGACCACTACCCCTTCTTTAAGTTCCAATCTTTTGACGATTTCCTCTACGTCCGCAAAACTCTCGGGTACGATCGAAGCCGCTTCCTTCATTACCTCGGCGGGTTTCTCTCGCGTAAAAAAAGTCTTCGACATCATTTTTTATAATCTCTCGCTCCGAAAATCGCTCTACCCGGGCGTACGATATTTGCGCCCGATTTTACCGCTAACAAGTAATCGTTACTCATGCCCATGGACAAGTAACGAAAAACGTCGGTCTTTAACTTAAAGTATTTTTCATACGCGGCGTCGAAAAGTTTACCGAGAGTATTCTCGTCTGCGTTTAACGGCGCAACCGCCATTAAACCGCAGATTTCGATATGAGAAAATCGGCACAATTCTTCGATAAAACGTTCAGCGTCGTCAAGCGGTATGCCGCCTTTATTCGGCTCGTTTCCCGTATTGATTTCTATTAACGCTTTACATACAAGTCCGCGTTTTTCGTATTCTCTTTCTATTGTTTCGGCTAACGATATTCTATCCAAACTATGTATGAGCCTGACTTTACCGACCAGATACTTCACCTTATTGGATTGCAAGTTGCCTATAAAATCCCAGCGGTAAGCGTCAGTATATTTCTCGGTCAGTTCCTGAACGCGATTCTCTCCCGCTGCGTCGACAAGCCCGGTAGCCATACATTCGTTAATCGCCGCGACGCTCATAGTTTTCGTGGCGGCGACGATACTCGCTTCCGGGTTTATCGCTTCTATTTCCGCTTTGATTTTTCTTACGTTAACCGCTATGTCCATAACTTTTTATTATTCGCTATTCTATATTACTTTCCGTTTCGTCGCTATCGGTGGCGAGTTCTACTCTGTTAATGCTTACTTCGTATGCCATGCGGTCGTGCGCGACGCCGTTTTCGTCGACTTTTTGATATATTCTCGACTGAATTCTGCCATTCATGACGATTTTACTGCCTACGGGTACGTCCTTAACAAAGCGAGCGTTTCTACCCCAAGCGATGCAAGGAAGATAATCGCTTTTGTTGTACGCTCTGTTTACAGCCAACAAAACGTCGCATATTTCTCTCTTGAAAGGAGTCATTCTGTAAACCGGTTCTTTGCAAACGAAACCGACGATGTCGATAGTGTTAGGGTTACGACTCTCGTCGTTTTCCAAAACTTCGCGAACAAACAACGTCAGAAGCAATTTACTCTTGCCGTCGATAATCTTGTTATAACTTCTAAGTTGACCCGAAAAAGTAACTAAAGAACCCTCGCTTATATCGCCGTCCTTTAACAGCCTTTCGCTGATAGTGAAAGGTATCGTGTCGGTTTGGTCGCTCAACCTCGGCACGAGTAACGCGCTTTCATAAAAACCTTCGCCGTACATCTGATGCGAAAAAACGGGCGGATATTGCACGACACCGCTTATCGTCGCAACGTTGTTGTTCATCATTTCATAACTCATACTCTCGTACTCCTAAATTAAATTGTCGAATACTGCGTTCCGTTATTGTCGACCCTATAATTCTCCGTCAGCACGAGTTCGTCCATACGCACCGCTTTCAACCCCTTATTTTTAAGTCCCATTAACACGAGCGGTAACGCTTCGAGTATATGGTCGGAATTGTTGTGGCAAAGCACAATCGAACCCTTTTTGACCTTAGGCAATATTCTATCCACAATTTGTCCGCCGCTGAGTCCCTTCCAGTCAAGACTGTCAACGCTCCATTGTACACCCGTGATTCCGTTTTCCTCCAATACCGTCATCAGCGTATTGTTGTACTCTCCGAAAGGCGCTCTGAAATACTTTACTTCCTGTCCCGTAATATCGGTGATTTTTCGAGATACGGAAAGCACTTCTTTCGTCAACTGTTCCTTGGACATAACGTTCGCGTGTCTGTGGTTTTCGCTGTGGTTTCCGATAAGGTGGCCTCTTTTATGAATCTCTTTCACCATATCGGGATAAGCGTCGATCCAAAAACCTACCAAAAAGAACGTAGCTTTTACCTCGTATTCGTCGAGAATATCGAGAATTTTTAAGGTTTTGTCACTGCCCCACGCTGCGTCGAAACTCAGTGCAACCACCGATTCTTCGGTCTTAACCGAATACACGGGAATTTTTCTTTGTTCCTTACCGACCGCGCTCGTCGCGCTTCCCCCGAAGCATACTCCGA
>CAKRAY010000104.1 GCA_934296355.1 uncultured Clostridia bacterium | reverse complement strand
GTATACCGGCGTGCAACTGTTCGGTAGCGACCCTGATATAATAGCGGAAGCGATAGCGAGCGAAAGGTTGAAGAACTTTCCCGTAATCGATATAAACGGCGGTTGCCCCGTACCCAAAGTCGTTAAAAACGGCGAGGGGAGCGCGCTCATAGAAAAACCGGAACTTATAAGAGAGATATTCATAAAAGCGACGAAAGCGGCGGGCGGCAGACCCGTCACGTTCAAAACGCGCAAGGGCGTTACCGACGAAGCGTTATCGCTCGACGCCGCGCTTGCGGCTCAAGAAGGGGGCGCAAGTATGGTTACCGTGCACGGAAGAACGCGTAAAGCGATGTATTCCGGTTACGCCGACCTCGACTATATCGCCAAAATAAAAAGCGCGTTAAGTATCCCCGTTTGCGGAAACGGCGACGTAACGGACAGAGAAAGTTATCTGAGAATGAAACAAACGGGCGTAGACTACGTTATGATAGCGCGCGGCGCGATAGGAAGACCTTACGTTTTCGCCGCGGTTAAAGGCGAAACTCCCGATTATAAGGTACGCGAACTTATAAAAGAACATATCGGGTATTTGAGTTTTATGGCGGATAGAGTGGTCGCCAATAATATGAAAAAACAAATCGCCTTTTACTTGAAAGGTATTCCCGGACAAAAGAGTATTAAAGAAAAAGTTTTTTCCGCGACGAGTTTGGAAGAATTGCTTTTTTTCGTCGATTCGATACAATTTTGACAATTAAATACGAACGCAACGAAGCGTTTTAGAAAAAATATAAAGCCCGTGTTATAACGAGTTAACCGAATCGGCGATTGCGAAAGAGAAATCGTCGCATAAAAAGTCCACGTCTTTAGAAGTGACGATATCGGAAGTAAACGGCGTTTCTTCGGTTATGCCGAACTTACCGAGAATGTTCCTCACATAAATCACGAAAGGCGCGCCCACGGCTATTACCGGTACGCCGAGCGAGTCAAAGTCAAGAGTTTTCTTGGCGTTGCCCACGCCTCCGCCCGGTTCGAGTCCGCCGTCGTAAAGTTGAACGGTGTTTCCGAGTTTTTCGGGAGTAGAACAACTCAGCGTGTCCACGGCGATAACGACGTCGGGTTTTATTCGCTCGGTTATACCTTTAATCACGTCGTAACTTTCTATTCCCGTGTTGCCGCCCACGTTGCATTTAAGCGAGCAAAGTTTATAAGAAGCGCGTTTTTGCGCGTTTATAAGGTCGCATACCTTCGGACCGAGCGAGTCCGCGGCGATACGTTCGTTACCCAGTCCCGCCACGAGAACGGTAGCGGCGCGAGGAATATCGTACTTTTCGAAATAACTTTTTATTATCTTGGTAAGTTCACAAGAAAGCGTCTTTTTTTGCGCGGAATTGAAAAAAAGCGGTTCTTTCGTGGTAACCGAATACGCCGTGTGACCGGTAACTAAATTGTTTTTTATCGTAATTTCGAGGTTCGCTCGACTTTTTTTTACGGAAACCACTTTGTCGGCGCCAAGAAACTCCGCGGTTTCTTCGAATATGCTGCGATAATAAGAATTCATATTGCGATTATTTACATTTTTAAGAAAAAATATTATAAAGTATTTGCATTTTTTTTAAGCGTGTGATATTATTGATAGGCATTGGAAATAACGATACATTTAAGGAGAAGAATATGCCTAATATTAAGTCACAAAAAAAGCGTGTTTTAATCAACAGAGAGGAGAACGCTCGTAACGTTGCCATCAGAACGAAAGTAAAGAACGCTATTAAGAAGTTCGAAAAAGCGGTTACCGACGGTAATTTAGACGAAGCGAAAGAACTCTTGAACGTTGCTTACTCGGTTATCGATTCCGCAAAGAGCGACGGTATCTATCACGCTAACAACGCGGCTAACAAGAAAGCAAGACTTGCTAAGATTCTCGACAAAGCGGTTGCCGCTAAGGCCGAATAATCTCGCATAGTTTTTTAAGTATTTATATATCTTAAATTCCGCTAAGGTTTCGCAAAGTAGTTTGCGGAACTTTTTCGTATAGAAAATCAAGAATTTTTCGTAGCAAATGGTACAGAATGTCGTTTTGTGCCATTTTTTTGTGTTCCGAAGCCGCCGAAACGGCATTTTTTTGAAAATACCCCCTTGAAAAAAGAGTACCGCTATGGTACAATGTTTTTGTTAAAAAAAATAACAATCCAATTTTTAGGAGATATTATGGCAGTTTTCAATAAAGAAAAAGTTAGAAACATCGCGCTTATAGGACACGGCGGAGAGGGAAAAACTTCTCTTCTCGAAGCGATACTTTTCTGTACTAAAGGCATTGACAGATTAGGAAAAGTGGACGACGGCACGACGGTAGGAGATTTCGACGCGGAAGAAATAAAGAGAAAGATGAGCATATCGCTTTCTTTGGCATACGCATATTATAACGATTATAAGATTAACTTTATAGACACCCCGGGATTCTTCGACTTCGAAGGAGAAATGGTTTCGGCGTTGACGGTTGCCGACGGCGCGATCGTGGTTACGCAGGCTTCCGGTTCTTTAAGCGTCGGAGCGGAAAAAGCGCTCGATTATTGCGTGGAAAAGAAAATTCCGGTTATGATTTTCGTAGGCGGATTGAATAAAGAAAACAGCAATTACTTTAAGACCGTAGAAGCGATTAAGGCAAAATACGGCACGCTCGTTTCCGCAATCGAATTCCCGATTACCGACGGCGTCGAGATGAAAGGATACGTGGACGTACTCGGACATAAAGCGTACGACGTTAACGGCAACGAGATAGCGATTCCCGCCAATCTTGAAACGGAAGCGGCAAACGACAATGCTGAACTTACCGAGATAGCGGCTTCGTCGAGCGAAGCGTTAATGGAAAAGTACTTCGAAGATGGTACGCTTAAAAAAGACGAAATAATTAACGGCTTAAAAACCATGATTGCCGGCGCGGAATTCGTTCCCGTAGTTGCGGGAGTGGCTACCGGCAAACCCGTTCTTTGCGATTTGCTTAACAATATCGTCAACTTTATGCCCTATGCCGGCGAACACGGCGGCGCGGCGGCTAAGCGCGGCGACGAAGACGTGACGCTTAACTATGACGAAAACGGCGCGACCGTTTGCAGAATTTTCAAAACCATAGTAGACCCGTTCGTAGGAAGATTGAGTTTATTCAAAGTTTATTCGGGAAGCGTTAAGACCGGCGATATTCTTATGAATATGCGCAAAGAAGAAACCGAAAAGATTTCCACTATTTATCAGTTAAAGGGCAAGAACCAAGAGCAAGTAACTTGCTTAAACGCCGGCGATATCGGCGCGTTTGCAAAACTCGGCGTCACCAAAACCGGCGACACGCTTTGCGCGCAGGGCGAGAACATAACGTTACCGCCTATCGATTTTCCGAAGCCGGTACTCACTTTGGCAATCAGTTGTACGGATAAGGGCGGCACGGATAAACTCGTCGACGGTTTAAGAAAACTTATGGACGAAGACCGTACGTTCAGAGTGGAAAAAGACGAAGAAACCTTAGAAACGGTTATTCGCGGTATGGGCGAAACTCAAATAGATATTCTTTGCAAGAAAGTCAAAGCGAAGAATAAAGTAGAAGCGAAACTTACCGAACCGAGAGTGGCTTATAGAGAAACCATTCGTAAAAAGGTAGAGCAACAAGGAAGATGCAAGAAGCAAAACGGCGGAAGCGGTTTGTTCGGCGACGTTTATATTCGTTTCGAACCCGCGCCCGATATCGACTTCGAATTTGCGGAAGAGATTGTCGGCGGTTCCGTTCCTAAACAATACTTCCCCGCGGTAGAAAAAGGTCTTATCGAAGCGAAAGCTACCGGCGTGCTTGCCGGTTGCCCGATGACGGGATTCAGAGCGGTATTGTACTTCGGTAGTTACCACCCCGTAGACAGTAAGGAAGCGGCGTTTATCGAAGCGGCGAAAATCGCTTTCAAAGAGGGTATTCCGAAAGCGAACCCCGTACTTCTCGAACCTATCGTGAACGTAGAAATCATAGTTCCTTCCGAATATATGGGCGACGTTATGGGCGACCTTACCAAACGTAGAGGTAAAGTTTTCGGTATGGAAACGGAAAAGAACAAGACCAAGATTACCGGCGAAGCGCCTCAATCCGCTATGCATAGATACGCTATCGATTTAAGAAGTATGACCCAGGGCAGAGGTAAGTTTTCCACGAGTTTTGCTCGCTACGACGAAGTTCCGCCCACCGACGTCGACGCTATAATAGCCGCAGAAAGAGCCAAACGCGAAAAATAATATTGTCAACGACAAATAAATAATGTATAATGTAACGCGAGCCTATTGTTTTTTAGGCTCGCGTTTTAATATGTAAGTAAAGGATGAAGAGTTTAATTTAATATGTTTGTAAAAGCGGAAACGATAGCGAGCGAATTATGCAAAGTATGGGCGGATACGATTAAAATAACCGTTAGTTCTCCCGTTAAAGCCGACGAGGAGTTTGTTAAACAAGTAATAAAACCCATCGAAATAAAGGGAGAAAAGTTCTACCAAGCGGAACGATTTAAGAATAATAAAGCGTATCACGCGAATATCCCCGCTAACGATTTTTCGGTATATATTAAAGATTTATTCTCTCGATATACGCAAATTAACGCCTTTTTGTCGGGAAGAACCTTAACTTACTACGTTAATCCGAAAGGCAATATCGCAGTTAAAGAGAGTAAAAACAATCTGACTGCCGCCACGCGTAAAACCAACGACAGACAAAAAGAGTATATTCTTAAAGAAGGGGAGAACATTCCCGCGCTCGTGGATCTCGGCGTTTTTACCAAAGAATATAAAGTCGTAAAGAGTATGTACGACAAATATAAACAAATAAATCGTTTCGTAGAACTCATCGACGACGAATTGTCTAACGAGAAAAACGAAGAGATTACCGTGCTCGATTTTGGTTGCGGTAAGTCGTATCTTACCTTTATAGTTTACTATTATTTAGTGAAAATCAAAGGGAAAAAAGCAAAAATCATCGGGTACGACTTAAAAGAGGACGTAGTCGAGTCTTGTAATGCGATAGCGAAAAAGTACGGTTACGACGGACTTACCTTCGTGGTAAGCGACGTAAAAAAGGACAAACTCTACGACGAAAAAATAGACGTCGTGATTTCTTTGCACGCTTGCGACGTAGCCACCGATTACGCTTTGTATTACGCGATAAAGAAGAACGTAAAACACGTTTTTTCCGTGCCGTGCTGTCAACACGAAATAAATTCGCGCATTAGAGCGGGCAACGGCGATTTAGATTGTTTACTTAAATACGGTATCGTAAAAGAACGCGTTTCCGCGTTGCTTACCGATTCGATTCGCGCCATGATTTTAGAGGACGCGGGCTATAAGGTGGACGTCATAGAATTCGTGGACCTTGCTCATTCCCCGAAGAATCTAATGCTTAGAGCGAAAAAAACGCGTATTCCTATAGAAAGAAACAAAAACAAAATAGCAGAAATTTGCCTAAAATATCATTTTAGGCAAA
>CAKRAY010000103.1 GCA_934296355.1 uncultured Clostridia bacterium | reverse complement strand
AAGCGTGCCTTTTTATATTGGGTTCGACCCGACGGCGGACTCCTTACACGTAGGACACTTCCTCGCTTTGATGGCGATGAGCCACATGCAAAAAGCGGGTCATAAGCCCATCGTCTTAATCGGCGGCGGCACCGCTATGATCGGCGACCCGTCCGGAAGAACGGATATGCGTAGCATGATGACCAAAGAAACCATCGCCCATAACTGCGCTTGTTTTAAGGAACAAATGTCGAAATTCTTCTCCTTCGAAGGAGAAAACGCCGCGATAATGGTAAACAACGCCGACTGGTTGCTCAACCTCAATTACGTCGACTTTATCCGCGATATCGGCTCGCATTTTTCCGTCAACAGAATGCTTACCGCAGAGTGCTTTAAGCAACGTTTGGAGCGCGGCTTGTCGTTCCTCGAATTCAACTATATGCTTATGCAAAGTTACGACTTCCTCGTGCTTTGTCAAAAATACGGCTGCTTGCTCGAATGCGGCGGCGACGACCAATGGAGCAACATTTTAGCGGGCGCGGACCTTATTCGCCGCAAGGAAGGAAAATCCGCTTTCGCTATGACTTTCGAACTCCTCACTACCAGCGAGGGTAAGAAAATGGGCAAAACGCAAAAAGGCGCGGTATGGCTCGACCCGAAAAAGACTTCGCCTTACGAGTTCTATCAATACTTCCGCAACGTGGACGACGCGGACGTAAACAAGTGTATGCGTTTCCTCACTTTCATGGATATGGCGGAAATCACCGAACTCACGCGTTACCGCGACGAAAGAATGAATAAGGCGAAAGAACGCCTTGCTTACGAAGTCACCAAAATCGTACACGGCGAAGAAGAAGCGCGCAAAGCGCAAGAACAAGCTCGCGGCGCGTTCGGCGGCAACAAGGACGAAATGCCCTCCGTCGAAGTCGCTTTGGAAAGCAAAAACGTCATCGATATTCTGGTACAACTCGGCTTGGCAAAGAGCAAAGGCGAAGCCAGACGTCTTATCGACGGAAAGGGCGTAAAAATCGGCGATACCACCGTCGAATCTTACGACTATAACATCGGCGACAGCGAGTTTAACAACGGTTTTATCGTTCACAAAGGCAAAAAAGTCCACTTAAAAGTAAAAATTAAGTAATATAAGAGCAATAATGGACTATTTCACGGTAGACGGAGAAACGCGGACAACCTACGAAATCAACCGCTCGATATTTATCGCCACGGTAAGAGGCGTGACGTCTTACAATGACGGTATCGAGTTCGTAAAAAGAATTTCTTCCGAGTTCTCCGACGCTACCCATAACTGCTACGCGCTCGTCGCGCTCGGCGGGGAACAAAAATTCAGCGACAACGGCGAGCCGCAAGGCACCGCCGGACAGCCTATCTTGCAAGTTCTTAAAAAGCGCAATCTGACTAACGTCGCTTGCGTGGTGACGAGATACTTCGGCGGTATAAAACTCGGCGCGGGCGGACTCGTGGCGGCGTATACGAAAGCGACTTGCGACGCTTTAGACAATGCGAAGATAGTCGAAAAGAAAGAGAGTTACGTTTGCGAAATAAAAGTTTCCTACGCCGACCTCGGCTTCCTCAATAATCTTCTCGCCACATACCCCGTTTTCGATAGAAAGTATGAAAACGACGTTACGGTTACTTTTGCGTTACCTATCGGGAGCCTAAACCCCTTTACCGAGAAAGTTAACGAAACTTTTAACGGTAAAGTGAAAATAGAAACCAAAGAAAAAAAACATATCGACTTTAATTTATGAGGTGCAAAAAATGAGTATAAAAACGACCTTGACTACCGAAAGAAAACAAAAACCCGACTTCGGCAATTTGGGTTTCGGCAAATATTTTACCGACCACATGCTCGTCATGAACTATTCGGACGGAAAATGGAGCGAACCCGAAATCGTCCCCTACCGGGACTTTTCTCTCGCGCCTTGCACGAACGTACTTCATTACGGACAAGGTATTTTCGACGGTTTGAAAGCGTATAAAACGAAAGACGGCAAAATCACGATGTTCAGAGCGTACGACAATCTGAACAGAATAAACAAATCGGCGGAAAGGCTTTGCATGCCCGTTATAGACGTGGAAAGAGTTATGCAAGGACTTAAAGAACTACTCGTTTTGGAACAAGACTGGATTCCCACCGACCCCGGCACCGCTCTTTACATTCGTCCCACTATGATCGCCAACGACAAAGCGCTCGGCGTACACGCCGCGCATAACTATATTTTCTTCATCATACTTTCTCCCGTAGGAAGTTATTACGCGCACGGACTTGCGCCGACGAAAATCATCATCGAAGAAGAATACGTACGCGCTCCCATTGGCGGAACGGGCGAAGCGAAATGTATGGGCAACTACGCCGCAAGTTTGTTAGCGGGCGAAATCGCCGCCAAAAAAGGATACGATCAAGTTTTATGGCTGGACGGTAAAGAACACAAATACGTCGAAGAAGTCGGCGCGATGAATATTTTCTTCGTTATCGACGGAGTGGTAGTAACCCCCGCCCTCGTGGGTTCTATTCTGCCCGGCGTTACGAGAAAAAGCGTCATAGAAGTTCTTAAAAAAGACGGCTATAAAGTCGAAGAAAGAAGAATAAGCGTAGACGAAGTCGTCAAGGCGCAAAGAGAAGGCAGGCTTAACGAAGTTTTCGGCTCCGGCACGGCGGCGGTTATTTCCCCGGTAGGCGTACTTAACTTCCGCGGCGAAGACCTCGTAATAAACAACAACGAAATGGGCGATATAACGCGCCACGCTTACGCGCGTATCACCGGCATCCAGAACGGCTCCGCTCCCGACGAATTCGGCTGGGTCGTAAGAGTAAACTGATAATGACTTTCAAAAACATACTTTTTATTTCGAAGCGCAACCCCGCTTCGCTGCCTTATATAAAGGAAATTTGCGAAGTTCTTAAATCTAAAGGATACGCGTGTTTTTGCAACGAAGAAAGAAAACGTTTCTTCGACGGACTCGACTTGACGCCGATTCCCGAAAACGACTTGAAACGAATCGACTTAGCGGTAATTTTCGGCGGCGACGGCTCTATACTTAAAGCGGCGAAATATCTCGTGCTTAACCACATACCGATTTTCGGCGTGAACATGGGTACGGTAGGTTATCTCCCCGTAGCCGAACCCGAGGACGCATTGAAAGAACTGCTTAAAATTCTTAACGGCGATTACGTTGCGGAAAAACGCACCGTTTTATCGGTAGAATCTCTTACCAAACGCTTTATCGCCATCAACGAAGCGGTCGTGTACAGAGGCACGCTCGGACATATACTTACTTTGCAAGTAAAAGTAGACGGAACGGAAACGGAAACCGTGAGAGCGGACGGCATTATCGTCGCCACGCCGACGGGTTCCACCGCCTATAATTTATCCGCGGGCGGTCCTATCGTTGCGCCGCGCTCGGGAGTGATTATCATAACGCCTATTTGCGCTCACTCGTTAAGCGTGCGCCCGATAATCGTTTCCGACAACGCTACTATCGAAGTAATCGCTTCCGACTTCCGCTCGGACGACGAAAAACCCTCGCTTGACGTGGACGGACGCTCCGTCGCGTTTATACCCGAAAACGGAAAAATTACCGTTACCGCGGCAAAAACTCCCCTCACGCTTCTCACGACCCGTCCGAGGAACTTTTTCCGCGTACTCAAAACAAAACTCTCTCAAAAGGACTGATTATGATAGGTTCCGATTGGTATAGGCTGGACAACTCGGCTATAGTATACCAAATGATTATTACGCGCGAAACGCAAAGCCTTTACCGCCTCGGCGCGCAATTAAAAACCGCCGTAGACCCCGAAGCGTTACGCCAAAGCGTGGAAGACGCTCTGGTTCGTTATCCCTTCTTTAAGTCGGAACTTCGTCACGGTTTCTTTCGCCCTTATTTAGGTAAAAACACTCTCCCGCCCCTCGTTTTCGAGGATGACGGAATAGTCTTGAAAATTCTCTCTTTCCGCAAAAACAATAAATATCTTTTCCGTACTTCGTACTTCAAAAATACGATATATATGGATTTTTTCCACGGTTTATGCGACGGTTCAGGCGCAATGGAATTTCTTAAAACCGTGCTTTATTACTACCATCAAAGAACGGAAAAATTTATATCGCCCTCCCTTATCCGTTTAGCGGGCGACGCGGAAAATCCCGAGGAAACCGAAGACGCTTTTTGTAAGTATTACAAGAAGTTCGACCTATTCGACGGAATTAAAAAAATGGCTGGCGGAAACGGGTACAGATTAAAAGGTAAGCAGTTCGCTTTCCCCGGATTCGGACTGATTCAAATAACCGTGCCTACCGACAAGTTGCTTGCCGCCGCTCGCTCGTTTGGGTGCTCGATTACCGCCCTTTTGACGTCCATAAACCTACTTGCCATACATAACGTATACGGCGACAAGCCGCAAAAAGAACCGTACGTAGCATTTATCCCCGTTAATCTCAGAAAGCGTTATCCGTCGGACACGCTCGGTAACTTTACCGTCTTCGCAAAGTGCGTGATACCCAAAGATACCGAAATGAATTTGGAGAGTTTAACGAAAACGACAAGCAAACTCATCGCGGAGCAGTTAGAGGAAAAAGAACTCGATATTAAACTGAGTTTCGCCTCTTTAATGGCGACTTTGCCTTTGCTTAAATTCATGCCGTTATTTATAAAAAGTTTTATTTCCAAACTCGGCAGAAGTTTCGGAAATAAGACGAAACAGACGTTTATACTTTCCAATCTCGGCAAGGTAAATTTATCGGAAAGCGAAGAATTGGACTCACTATTTTTTTGCTTGAATTGCAGTAAAAAGACCCCCGATAACATGGGCGTGGTAAGTTACGAAAACAAGACGGTAATATCTTTTACTCGTAAACTAATTTCTACCGATACGGAGCGTGAGTTCGCTAAAATTCTCGCTTCGCTTATTGACGGCGATGTGGAAGTTTGCTCGAATTATAGGGAGAGTTGCGATGTATTGTAAGAACTGTAAAGTTACCGTTCACGGCGATAAAACCGTGTGTCCGCTTTGTAAAAGTCCGTTATGCGGCGAGCCGGAAGCCCCGCTTTTCGCCAAGCCGGAACTTAAAAAGATTAAACTTAAATACTTTAATTACGCGTTCGTTATAGTAATGGTACTCGTAAATATCGCGTGTCTTGTCGTGAACCTTCTTCTCGATACTTCCTTTTTATGGAGCGTTATGGTGGTAATTTCTTCCGTATATGCTTACTTTGCGCTTAACTTTACCGTCTTCACTCAAAACGGTATGCACAAACGGATATTAGGTCAAACGATTTTTCTTACCGTTATGATCTGCTTCATCAGAATATTCGTAGACGGCAATAACTGGATTTACATAACGTGGCTACCCGTCGTTTACGTTGCGAGCGACCTCTCTATGCTCGCCCTTCTTATAATAAAAAAGAGCGCGTCGTTCAGATACGTTCCCGTATTTTTGCTTATAGCCATATTCGGCGCGATTATCCCCGTTGCGGCGGCGTACGGCTTTAACC
>CAKRAY010000102.1 GCA_934296355.1 uncultured Clostridia bacterium | reverse complement strand
TTTTTCCGAATCAGTATCTATATCGGTTGTGTTTGTAGCGTAATAATAATAAATCTTTGCGCCTAAAGCCGCTTTCTCTAAGGAGAAAATATAATAGTTGCCGGCAACGTCCTCTAATTTCCTCGCATTTACCGTATTGCTTCCTGCCACTATATCCGAATCGGTATAAACGTAACAATCTACGTTTTCTCCGAGGTACGGTATTTTATACATAAGTGCGTAATCGAGTCCGATTTCCTTTTCTATAACAATACCGTCGAAAGCGTCTACGGTTTCTATGACCGTGCCTCCGTCTTTTATAACCAATTCAGCCTGAACGTTGTCTCCGAGAGGAACAAATCTAACGTTAGAAACGGTAACGTTGTCTTCGCCTACTATATACGTCCTTCCCGTCATGGATGAATAATTTCTTTCTCGTTTATTGTAACTAAGCGTTACTTCCGCATAACCATTCGACATGTGATTCTTTAATACCGGGATAAGAATATTCTTTGTCGCGATTTTTTTGTAAGCGGACGTAGCCGAAATGTTTCGAATATCGGTAACGCCGTTTTCTCCGACAACGGAGTACGCGATGCTTACATCGGACCAGCCGTTTCCTTCTACTAACGTATCTATATATAATACGCCCGCTTGATTTACTTTAAAAGTAATACACGAAGAAGAATCGTAATCATGGTTAGTAGACTTAATCGCCACTACGTTATCTTCTTTCATCGCTTTGGATGAAAGAACGTACGGATATATTTTATCGTTAATTATCTCTACGTACTCTTTTCCTTCTATGATAATATCGTTTATCGTTTTACTGCTGTCGATTATTCTATATCCCGCCACACCGTAATACGATTGAATACTTCCGTCCGCCGTATAATAAAAATCGAAAAAACTGCGCGTGGTATCGAAAGAGACGTTTTCCAATGTATAAACAAAATACCCGTCCTTAACCGTGAGTTCCGTTTCGCTATCATCACAAAGCACATCATCGCCATCATATTTCTTCGGGATAACAAAGCACTTTTCGTTTTTTCCGTATGCGGGAATTAAAAACTCCAATTTAGAATAAGTCTTGCCGTAAGGAATTACCGCATACGAGCCTGTTTGCTCGGTATTATAAAAATAATCAGTCCAGCTTTTTGATTTAGAAAACACTTCCGCCGTTCCCGTATAGATTTCTGCGGTTCCGGCCTCGTCGATCGCTCGCAAAGAATACTCGCTCTTTACGGGAATTCGCTCTTCGATAATCAAGGATAGCGTACCGGGCTTGGTGAATTCATAACCATATAACATTTCGTCGGAACCTTCGATCTTTTCACCGTTAAACGTAAAGCCTACCACTATATAACTCGCCTCTATCTTATCATCGAATATAGACATCTTTCCTGTAAAAGTATTGGTATAAAAGTTTAACCCTTTTATCTCGTCGATAGGATATACGTCGCCCGAGTTAAATACTTGCGCGGAATCATTGACGTTTCTTATTTCGGCTTTATCGTCATCGTATTCGAACTTTATTTCTAAAGGCGGAGCGAATTCGATATCGCGAAGGTATGCCTTTTCGTTAGCTTCATCGTAGTCATAGTATGTAACGCTTATCGCGCTGTATCCTGTAGATACGGGAGCTTTTAAGGTCTCGTTTATTTGATTAAATTTACTCGTCGACTCGTCTTTTTGTCCATATTTTTCGACTAATGTCTTACCGTCTTGGATTATTTCTAAGGCATATCCCTTAAACTCATATCCTATACCGAACGTTCCCCTGCCTATGCAATAAAAACTAATTATGTTTCTTTCCCATGTAGGCGGTTCCGCCGAAAAATTACTCTCAAACTGACCGTTCCCATAAACCCAACAAGGATCGGTATCCAAAGTATAATATAGATTTTCCACATTCGGATAAGCGACAAGTCCTTCGAGTATCGTGAAAGTCCGCGCGTCGGTGTTTAATCCGTCTTTTGTAACGAAATAACTCACATCTGTACTATTTATATCATAATCTCCTGCCGAGGATATCACAGTATCGTTTACCGTCAAAGTTACGCCTGAAGTAAGCTCTCCCACTCTTAATTTGTACGCATATCCCGTTCCCTTTATCAACGTCGCACTTTTATCGCTATATATTGTATTTTTATACGTGGTTATCGGCACAAAATTTTCTTCTCCCTCGGCCTTAACTAAATACGTCAGCTCGGGATAAACGCCCTCGGCTGCTTTCACCAAAACAAGCGAATACGCTTGCGCGCCGACGGTATACGTCAATTCTATCTGCATGTACCCGTTTTGAACGATAAATGCGAGTTCGTCGTTATCGAAACTATATTGCGCTGAAGATAAAACCTGTCCGGCAACTTTCAACTCGGTAATAACGGTACCGTCGGGAAGTCCTATTTTTATATTCGCAACGTCTTCGGGTAAAGCGAAAGACGTTTTTTTGTTATCCTTGTCGGTCGTTGCCGAGTTAAAATAATCTGTTCCGTCAAGCGTGATATTTCCAAGAAAAATCTGCGAATACGCGCCTTCTTGATCGTCCGCATAATACTTGACCGTTTCTGTTTCTTCCGCATCGGTAGAATTGTACCCTATCATAGTCGGTACTCCATCAGAGGAGAAACTGCTAACAGCCGCATTAAACACGCCGCATTTCGGGGATCTTGCATTTATCGCCTGTAAAATAGTAGTATTTACTTTACAATTAAAAACTCTTGTCGCGCCGTAAGATGTTCCCGAACCGGATTCGGCAAGAATTCCGCTGGAATACGCCGAATACGACTTCGCGTCACCACTTCCCGTAGTTATTTGGCTCCCGCTAACGGAACAATTCGTTATCGCCACTCCGCCGAGCGCCATTCCCGCTATACCGCCTGCCGAAGGATATCTTAAAGCTTCCTGATCCTCGACGCTGACTGCCGTTATCGTAACGTTATTAACGATACAATTCTTTACATCGCCGTAAGCAAAACCCGTAATTCCTCCCACCAAATAATCTCCGGTTACAGTTGAATTGGTCACGCTTACTTTTTCGATAGTGGCGCCGTTGCCGGCAACGATACCCGAATTGTTTTTTCCTCGCACCTCGCAAGAGTCAAAGAATAGATTTATAATCTTGTTTGAATTTGTAGAGAAAAAGCCGACATTGTCTTTTTTGCTCGTAATAAGCAGCTTTCTAACGGTTTTACCGTTACCGTCAAACACACCGTAACAATCGGATATCGGCGTCCATTCTTTTTTGTTTAAGTCGATGTCCGTTCCAAGCAAAATCGTTTTTGTTTCGAACTTATTTCCACCTGCAGCAAGAACGGAAAATCCGGCAAGTTGCGCGGCATTAGTTAACGTAAACTCATTTCCATCGGCGTTAAACCAACTCGTATCGCTTGTTGTTCCGTCCCAAACCGACGCTTTGCACACCGAACAAACGGTCGTCGCTAAGTCTACCGTACAACCTGCGCTCCCGTAGTCGTGCACGCAAGCGGGGTTGTCGCTTTTATTCAGTCTTGCGACGTCGCCGCTTAAAAGCGGACGTTTGATCACGCTTAACGAACAAATGCCCAGCAATGCGATTATCGCAAGAACCGCAACAACAAGAGTTTTCTTAAAAATACTTGTTTTCATCTTTCTCCTCACTATCTTTTATTTTTTAATATATGTAATCGGAAAACCGTATTACGCCTCAAAAAATTTTGCTTTTTTATGCAAAACTTTTATCCTTCGCCGGTCCGCCGTTTTTCCATTTATATATTAGAACAAAATAATATTATAAATATTATATCACAGCGGAAAAATATACGCAACCTGCCGAAAAGCATCAAATCCTGCGAAAAACCTTAAAATTTAACGTCGATTTAGCCACAAATAAATGTGCCGACGGCACCTTGGCCCCAACTAGGGGCAACGTAGCACGTTGCGGGGTGAAGCGCTTCCGTTGCTACGTTTATTTTACCTGTTGCAATTATTTTCGTATAATGGTAAACTGCTTTATGACGAACTTTTTGAGTAAAAGAGGAGCGCGATTATGAAAAATTGGATAGAGATTTTAAGTAAAGAAACAACGGCGTTTCGTTATAGGGCGTTCGATGATTTTTATATTCTGTCGCCGAATTTCTTCTTTTTGGACTCTAACGACGGTATCGCCGTAAGAATCGACGAAGACGAAGAAGGCAGACCGACTTTTTGCGACTGCCACACCACCCTCGACTATTTAGAGGACGTCAGAGAAGTGGACGTTTACGACTACGCGGACAAACTCAACAAAATCATCAAAAGATATCGGCTCGATTTTAACAAAACGGAAAGAACTTTCTCCTTAAAAGTTCCTACCGACCAACCGGACTACTTCGTTAAGTACCTCGGCTACTTCTTGCAAGCGCTTTCTTTGCTCGCCAATATCGACGTTTGATACTTTGCTTTAATTAAACGAAAACGCCGCGCCCGCTTAGCGTAAAAATCGCAAACGGGTTACGGCGTTTTCTCTTTTCCCGAAGCGTTGCGGATTTATCAAACGCTTTCTCCGCTACATATGATGTTAGTTTTTCATAAGGATTTTCTTTATAATAAAATGTAAAAAACTAAATATATTACCGGTACCGCAAGACCAAGCCCGACGTCATGCCTATTCCGCCTTTAAACTTTTCGGCGGTCATAAAATTACATCCTCCAAGTAACATTGCAAGAAAAACGCCTATTTACGGATATAACATTTTCGCTTTAACATTTTTGCTTTAACATTTTTGTATGGAGACCCCATCACAAAATATTACCACAATAGTTATCCTACTGTTCATTCATATTTTTTAGAAATAGCGCGTTATTTTTTGAAGTTATTCCGCACCTTCCTGGCGAAAAGCGACGTCAATGGTTTTGAAGATGAGATAGAGATCGTAAAAGAAACCGCGTTTGTTTTGGATATAATCAAGATCCATATCGATGCGTTGCTCGACGGTGGTGTTGCTTCTACCGTGCGTTTGCCACTCACCTGTCAGACCTTGCGGAACACTCAGACGCAATTTGTCTTTTTCCGTATAGGAATCATACTCTCTCAAAGAACACGGACGAGGTCCTACAAAAGACATATCCCCTTTTAGAATGTTGAAAAGTTGGGGCAATTCGTCAATAGAGGTTTTGCGCAAAAACTTGCCAAGTTTGGTTATGCGAGGGTCATTTTTAAACTTGAAGTTGACTTCCCACTCATCGTGGCGTTTCTTCAAAAGCTCGTTGAGTTTTTCGTCGGCATGCTCTTCCATGGTGCGGAATTTGTACAGTTTGAAGATTTTACCGCCCTTCCCCACTCTTTCGGAAGCGTAAAAAGCGTGTCCTTTTGAGTCGATTCTGATTGCGATAGCCACAAAAATCATCGGGATTGCCAATATGATTATGGCAAGAAATGACGCACCTATATCAAACGCCCTTTTGAAAAACGGGTAGGCAAATGTTTTTCTGACCTTGAAATCGTTGATAAATTGCTCATCGTCAACTTTTTGTGTTGCTTGTGCATTATTC
>CAKRAY010000101.1 GCA_934296355.1 uncultured Clostridia bacterium | reverse complement strand
ATAACGTTATGCTTTTCAAAGATTTCCGCAATCATGGCGATTTCCGAAGCAAATAATTTTTGATTGGTATAGACGATTACTTTTATTCTTTCGTTCACGTATCTTAGGTCATCTATAACGTCGCATAATTTATTTACAGCGTTTATATTCCCGCTATACTTGAAACATATAGGCTTGCACCCTTGGCGAAAATCGTTAAATCTATTATTACTTCCGCTTTGCATAACGTTGTTTAACAGACCGCTCCGGTATTTACCGTAAACTATGCGAGCGAGGAGCGAATTAGTTTCTTTGCAAACGGTAACGTGATTCTTTATTTGCAATGCGAACCGATACGGATCTTGCGGAATATCTCTTATCGTATTCGTCAATTCTTTCACGTTTTCTCCGTATAAAATTACGATTTGACATTCGTTTTTCTTCGGATTTCCCGTAATTCCGACGCACGGCGCAAGCACGTCCCCAAGCGCTGCATAATCTTTGTTTTTATTATCCAAAAAACGCGAATTCGCTATACTTCCGTTTCTTCCTATAAAATTCATACGATTGCAGTTCATCTCTACGTTTTCGAGTCCGAATACTCTGATGGCCAAATACACCGATTTCCCTTTTTCGCCTCTTATCTTCTTTTCGAACACTACCGTTTCCGCGTCTATTTGAGTGACTGAAACGAACATGTCGTTAAACGTAGGATGCGCAAGAAATTCATCGTTTTCGGCTAACGCTATTCGACCATAAAAACTTATTTTCTTTACCGCATTATCGAAAAAAATCTTTCTTACTTCGCCGTTCATCATCGGTAATATCGCGCTCGTTTCGGTGATATCGTATCGAATATTTGAAAAATACGCTTCGCGATCGGTATATCCGAAGCTAAAATCTTCCGCATTCTTTCCAAAAGGCAAATAGGTCGGAGTAACCCATTCGTCACGAATATTGGCAAAAAAATAGAACCCGTTACAATCCGTGTATGACGAAGAGTATACGTTCATATATCTTTTTCCGAAAGAAGAAAAACCGCCGCCTATCGCATTGCGTACGACAGTATAATTTCCGTCAGTCAAAACGCATCCTTTTTTATCGGATAAAACGTCGTTATAGAATAACCTATATCCGCTATTATCCGAAGCAAGACGTTTACGTTCGTTCTCTCTTTTGGCAATATATCGCTCGCTCGGTTGCAAACAGTCGTAATACGCCTTTACCGCATAAAACTTTGACGATTTTAATAACGTTTTTTTAATTACGTCGTCGCAAATATAGTTAGTAAGGGAAGCAAGAATCATCCCCTGATGATGCGTCATGAAAGAATAAACTATTTTTTCTTTTTTACGATAATCCACGCTTTCATAGAATCCGTATTCGCCGAAAAGTCCTTTTTCTTTTAATAAGTCAAGATTTGTAATAACCCTTTTAGGGTAATATGAAATGCCTAACGCCGATGAATACGGCGATATAACCTTTGCGTAAGTATTTCCCGCCAAAGAAAGGAAATCCATTCCGTACGCCTTGTATTGATATAGCAAATTATCGTCGAAAGCATAGTAACCGCTTTCGCTTACGCCCCATAATCCGTTTATTCGATGCCTTGCTTGATAAAGAACGTTATATTTATTAGTTTCCCGCATAACAGAGTATTTGGGGAAATCGAAAAATATATCGGGCATTAACTGCTCGAACATCGTACCGCTCCAACTAAGGAGTATGTTACCGTTACGCGATAAATAGTCTTTACTCAACGCTTCGAAATGGTCGACGTCGTTATAGAGCGCAATATAAACGAAACTAAGAATTCTCGCTTCCGACGCCAGCAAATCATAATGCCCGCTTTTCTTTTCTCCGAAGCAGCCTATATAAAATAAACGTTTATCTGAATCGTAAATATTCTCGAATCTAATCCCGCGCAAAATCAAATCTATTTTTAAGAATAAAAATTTTTCGTCCTTGGATTTTAGAAATTCGCGAATTATTAACAATGCCATGGCAAGATTACCGTTGTCTACGCTGGATACAAAGTCGTTGACCGGCGCGTTATCGCTTATGCGATACCAATTATAATATAATCCGTTCCAGCGTTTTAACTTTTCCACAACCGTCAATAAGTCGCTTAAATTCTTTATACATTCTTCATAGTTGATAAAACCGAGCGAATATGCGCAAAATTCGGCAAGCAACGCAAATCCGATATTCGTAGGAGACGTCGTCTTAGCCTCGCCTTTATAAGGGTTTATTTGCAAATTATCCCCTATCAATCGCCCCGGATTACGCATATACCCGAAAAACTTATAAGTCGAATACGCATACTCCTTTGCCTTGTCGATAAGATGATCGTTTTTATAAGTCGAACAAATCTCAACCAAAGAAAAGCAGTACTGTAAGATATAATAAATAACGAAAACTCCTAAATATATACTTACGTAAACGCCGGTGGCGGTAAATATCGCCAATAATATTCCTATCGCCGTGTTAATTATTAACGACGGAAGCAACTCCGCCGCATGCTTCTTAAAACCTTTTGTTTTTTGCGAACTGTAATACGTTTTCCATTCCAATAAATTCTTTTTTGTTATCATTCTTCCGAACGTACAACAAATTACCGTTAAATTGCTAATGGCATAATACGGAATGAGAAGCATTTTTTCCAGACTATCCGCCATCGCTACGTTTAACTTTTGAAACGTTCGTTTAGCGGTATCACCCGAGAAAACTCCCTTTATTATCCCGATTAAAGAGAATAAAATCGGCGCGATTAGTAACGCTCCCAAAAAGATTAGATTATTTATATCGGATGAAAAACAATAATAAATCAACGCAAGCAAAAAACTGTCTTTTAACGCAAAAAAAACGTTTTTTAACATAACGTATTTGTTTATAACCGATATCTTTACTTTGTTTTTCTCTCCGTTCGCTCTATTCATATTCCCGAATAAGAACGGCAACAACTGTACGTCCCCTCTAAGCCATCTTTTTCTGCGTTCTCTATCCGCTACAAAAGACTCGGGCGCGTCCTCGAAGCACATTCCCGCGCAACCCGTCGTTAAAACGGAGCCTTCGAGAATATCGTGAGATAGCACTTTTTTCTCGGGAATCAATTCTTCTAATTTGTTATAAAAAGATTTTAAGCGATATATTCCTTTACCGCAAAAAATCGCCTTGTTAAATAATCTATAATATAAATCGCCGTAATACGGATACGCTTCGCTACCGCTTTCTAAACAAAATCGATAATTATATAGATTTTTTATACTAAATAAACTATATTTTGCTTTCAAAGTCATAAGATCGTACTTTTCGTTATAAGGATGCGCCATAACGTTAATCAGTCTTTTTGCTTCTCCGGGCATAAGTGTGTTGTCTGCGTCAAGTACGATAATATATCTCGGCGTTAATACCGATTTATTGTAAATGTAAGCGAATTCATAATCTTGTTTGTGAATTAAGAATTTATTTAATGCCGTTATTGCTCCGCGTTTTCTTTCGTGCGCCGAGTAATTTTTGCCGTTATACGCTTTTTTTCTCAAAAACACGTTAAAATTGTTATCTAAAATGCTATTAGATAGATAATTTATTATATCGTTATCTAAATCGGATTGTAAGAGCGCGGACGGTTTTGTATCTATCAATAAACTTACGTAAAGATTATCGTCTTTGTTGCCGTCAAGCAAACTTTTTGCGTGAAAAATGCTTTCCTTTAATTGCTCGACGGACGTTATAAACTCGCTTACGACTATCATCGCGGAATGTTCGTACGGAATGTCGGAATAAGCCATGGTCGGGTTTTCCGTTCTATTTTTAATTTGGCTTAAAAACGAATTTACAATATTTTCGGTCAAAAACCATATCGGCACGAATGTTAAAACGCCGACGACTATATCTTTTAACAACCATCCTATTAAGACGCTTAATCCTAGCGAAATAGTTACTATCGCCGTAACGTAGAGCGATTCCCCTATTCCGATTCTCTTTCTTGTCTTATATACGCCGCCTTTTACGAATCGTCTGACAGACATAGCGTTATCCAGCAAAAGTATCGAATAATCGAGCGTCGTTCTTTCGGACAATTCCTTCACTTTTTTAGCAACGTACACTTCGCTTACCTTTGTTTTGCGCGCAATTAAATATATTTTCGAAAGATACATGCGAACCGTGTTCCACGACACGTTTTTTAACTTATCGTAGTCTTTCAATTCTTGATAAGAACCGGTAAACTTCAAATAATTACTAACGTCATACTCGTTTGATAAAAGTTTTATTCCGCAAAAAAGCGTTTCCGCCATATCGGTATTATGGAGCGTTGTCTTATTGAAATTTTCTCTTACCGCTTTTTCGTTTATGCCTTTTTTTTCGAGTGGTTCGTAAATATCGCTCGATTTATCGGAGTTTTCATATAAATAATATATATAAACGTCTTTGTCTATATCCGTAAACCGTAAGCGTTTGGAAAACGCTCTTTTCTTACAATCGTTTATATAAACGATTCTCTTCGCAAGTATATATATTTGTTCGAGTAACGCTATGGCAAGAGCCTTTTTTAAGGATATAATTTCCGAATAATCTAACTGTATTACGGACGATATGCTTCTAAATACGTCGTCTATTCTTTTAATACTAAAATTATTCAAAGAATTATCTACTATGGCGCGCGAAATGTCGAGTATGCGGATAGAACCGTGAGAGGTGGGCAGTTTTTCTAAACGTAGTTCTCTATCGAAAACGTTTCTATAAACAAGATAGAAGTTCTCGTAAAACCACTTTTCCGCGTCAGTCAACGGATTGCCGGACGATATCTTAGATTTTATTGTTTTGTAACACTTGTTTATCGAGCGATATAAGTACGGCGCCGCGTCGTAATTCGCAAACCCGTCGATTTTTCTCAATGTCTTCGCTTTGTCGAACAAAAGAGTTATAATTTCCGAATCCGTCAAATTTCTAATTTGGCGTTCTCCGGCGCTATTTTTCCTTTCGCCGACTCTTAACGTAAACGTTACGACCAATATTATAACGCATACAAAACCAATAATAAGATATAGCATCCATTCACCTCTCGAAAAATTATTAACCATTATGAAATGCGTATACATAAGTAACAACGCTTGATTTTTCTCCGTTTCGATGATAAAATGTAAACGTTAGTTAAATGGTCGCATCGAAAGATGAGGAAAGTCCGAGCATCATAAGGCAGAGTGACGGGTAACGCCCGCTGAAGGTGACTTTAAGGATAGTGCAACAGAAATAAACCGCAGCAATCGTATTGCTGTAAGGATGGAAAGGTGCGGTAAGAGCGCACCGGCAGTTCGGTAACGAAATTGGCCGTGTAAACCCCACTTGATGCAAGAGAGGAACGCAAAGTTTGCCCGACTAGTTCTTCAATCGCTTGAGCGTTTCGGTAACGATTCGCCTAGATAGATGACCATTCTCGACAGAACTCGGCTTACAAACTAACTGAAAAAAGTTGTCTTATACGACAACTTTTTTTATTTATTCTCGCTATTATTTCCACTTAATCGAATCGTATCTTTTCTTCTTCGATTGCTTTTTTCAGTTTCGCTAACGCTTTTTTTTCTATTCTCGATATATAAGAACGCGATATTCCGAGTTTTTTAGCAACCACTTGTTGAGTTAAAAAGATATTATCGTTTAAGCCGAAACGCATTATAATTATTTCTCTTTCTC
>CAKRAY010000100.1 GCA_934296355.1 uncultured Clostridia bacterium | reverse complement strand
GAAGGCAAAATGGTAGCGGCGATAAGGGCTACCGGCGCGGACAAAGTATTCGACGTCGACTTCAGCGCGGACCTTACCATTATGGAAGAAGGGTATGAGTTTATCGACAGAGTTAAGAACGGCGGAGTACTCCCCATGATGACTTCTTGTTCGCCCGCTTGGATTAAATACGTCGAGCATAACTATCCCGAACTTATTCCCAATCTCAGCACTTGCAAATCCCCGCAACAAATGTTCGGCGCCATGGTAAAAACTTATTATGCGCAAAAGAACGGTATAGACCCCAAAGACATATACGTCGTAAGCGTTATGCCTTGTACCGCTAAAAAGTTCGAAAAATTGAGAGCTAACGAAAACGCCGCGGGCGTTCCCGATATCGACGCTGTTCTTACCACGAGAGAATTGGCGCGTTTGATTAAGAGAGAAGGCATTATGTTCAACGAACTCGAAAACGAGGAATTCGATGCTCCTCTCGGAATTTCAACCGGCGCTGGACTTATCTTCGGCGTTACCGGCGGCGTTATGGAAGCGGCCCTTCGTACCGTAAGAGAAGTTCTCGAAGGCAAAAGTTACGACGAAATCAAATTCGAAGAAGTCAGAGGCTTGAAAGGAATAAAAGAGGCTACCTATAATATTGCCGGTATCGAAGTTAAGGTTGCGGTCGCAAGCAGTCTCGCTAACGCCAAAGTGATTTGCGATATGATTAAGGCGGGTAACTGTCCTTACCACTTCGTGGAAATCATGTCTTGTCCCGGCGGTTGCGTAAACGGCGGCGGACAACCGATTAAATCCGCGGAAATCAGGAACAATTTCAACTACAAGCAAGCGAGAATCGACGGCATGTACTCTATCGAGGAATCTATGAAGGTAAGAAAAAGCCACGAAAACCCGGTTGTTAAGGAGATTTATGATAATTTCTTAGGCAAACCCAACAGTCACTTGGCTCACGAATACTTGCATACTTCTTACGTAAAGAGAAACAGACACTGATTTGGGCTTATAGCAAATAATTAAATTAACGGAGAACGTTCGAGTTTATTCGAGCGTTCTTTAACTATATTTTACTTGGATTGGTATTGACAATAAGGGCAATCTTTGGTAAAATCATTATGTACTATTATGTACAAAAAAAAATTTGGAGATAGATATGAAGACTTTCAAAAGAATTATTTTGATAGCTGTATGTTGTTTCTTTGCGTTATCTCTTGTCGCATGTAACTTTGGCGGCGGCGGTACTACAAAACCCGGCGATAAAGACGAGAAAAAGAATACCAAAGAACAAACGCCGACCGATATTAAGAAGATTAGCAACTTGACCGATTACGGCGCTAGAGCGGCGGACTTTAATCCCAATCCCGTAC
Source organism: uncultured Clostridia bacterium (assembly GCA_934296355.1). Lineage (GTDB taxonomy): Bacteria > Bacillota > Clostridia > Christensenellales > DTU072 > CAG-1782. The sequence goes on along the minus strand of CAKRAY010000100.1, from coordinate 4,322 downwards.
AATTTTCCGACGGTAAATATGCGAACAAAGACGCTTCGTCTCAGGTTGCCGCATTGCAAGAACGTATAGAACAGAAAAAGCTGGACGTACAAAACGGCACTAATAAATCTTCATTCGTCAAGATTTTTGCTATGTCCACTCCCGAAGAAATAATGGCGAGAATGGGTAAAGCGGCTTTGAATTATGATGAAATGGAAAGAACCGTAGGGTATATGTCAGGCGCAAAGGGCGTTAATCCCAACGTAGAAGAATTTATGAAAAAAGAAGATGGCGGCAGCTGGAGCGGTTCTCTTACGAGTAAATCTTGGCGTGAAGTAAAGAATTCCGACAATAAAGACCTAAATGCGGGCTGGTCGCTTTTCGACGATATAGAATTGTATGAAAAATTGAAAGACTATGCTTCCGATAAGTCGATAACCGGTAACCAAGATAAAAAAGACCTTGCCGACGACAACGTTGCTTGGCATTATCGCAGTATGTTAAAGAAGATTTACGAAGACGTTAAATTGGAGGGAGCAACTGCGGCGAGATTGGTTACTCACATGCTCGATTATGCGGTAGAAATCGTAGAAAGCAAGTCTAACGGTCAAACTTCCGGAGCATTGGCTGCCGACGGTTCTTACGGCGACTTCGCTAAATATTGTATGTACGTTACTAAAGACGGCGAAGATCCGTTTAACGGTTTAGGCGACTACGAAACCTTATCGTATTTGCTCGCTTTCGACGAATACTACGGCAGACAAACCAACAATAGCGGACTTTCCAAGTGCGTTACCTTATACGGTTACTATTATGACTACAATAAGAGATACTATGAAAAGTCCCTTAAAGACGAAGATACTTACGCTAAGCAATTAAAATATGAAAAGATGGAAACGTTCGAAGAAGCCGAGTGGTTAGATTATGTTTCCATTCAAAGAAACAATTATATTAACGCATATCGTTATGACGAAACTTTCTATCAAAAGTTCTATAAGGCGCACTTCGGTTTTCAATCGATAATCGAGAATAAAGACAGCGCGGTTTATAAATCGAGCGACGTTCGTAGGAGCAAAAACCTCAATGATCCCGGCACGACCTATACCGATGAGATGATTAAGGCCATTCAACAAGACGGTCTTAAAGGTCAACTCGCTCTCAGCGACTGGGTTTGGTCCTACGCAAGCAGCGAACAAAGAATGAAAGATTATAATGCCGTTAATACGGAGTATCAAAACGGCAACAAGAGCGGTAACAGCGAGACTAAGAACAAAGGTAAGTTCTATTACGAAAAGCAACAACTCGATATCGTTATATACCTATTGAAATATATGAAAAAATTCGAACTTGACGGCGCGCTTTACTATAATGTATACGCGTATAGCGCAAGCATGGTTAAAAACATGGATAACAATATTAAAGATATCGTTTATATCGAAGCGAAAGTAAAAGAAGGTAACGAAATTACCACAATTCCTTCGGCTATCGCCGCAAACGAAGAAAACGATTACGCTATCGGTAAAACCGGTGTGCTCTACACTCAAGCGGAGAGTTCATGGAGAACTACCGAAGTAAAAAGAAAAGCGGATGACGCGAAGAATCAAAGTTGGTCGGCTATAAGAGAAGAGTTAGAAAAAGCGAGAGATTACGATTACGACCAAATTAACGATAAGAATACTAAATGGAAGAAGAGAGTCGAAAGACTTGAAGAATTGGTTATCGCGCGTAAATGGAGTTGTTGCGGAACGCCCGTAGGCGACGAAAGTCAAAACAAAGATAATTGTCAACACATAGAAAACAAAGACGGAACCGCTGCTACGAAAGAATATGACACCAACCACAAGACGTCATTGTTTGCTTCGGATTATGAAAAGGTACTTTATCACATTGCGGGACAATCGAACATCACGTTCAAGATTTTCGACGAAACTAAGGGCGTAGTTACCTATCAATTGGAAATGACGAGCGAAGACATGGCGGCTACTACTAAAAAATGGAACTGGACGACCGGATATCACGGTACTCTCGTGGCGCTCAGAACGGCTTTGGGCGCGAATACCGGCAGCGCAAGTCCTAACTTGCCTAAGTGGAAAGAAGAGAAAAAATTCGGTATTTCTTCCGGAAAAACGTTTATCGACGGAATCGGTACCGAAGGAGATGATTTCAACACTTGGACGGGTCTTAAAGACGGTTCTTCGTTAAAAGCGCTTGACCCTGCCGAAATTACAGAATCGGTTAATAATACCAAAACTTTCCTTTGCAGATATACTTATAAGTTTAGCGGTTGGTATCTCGACGAAGAATGCAAGTATGAATTCTCCGAAGACGACAACGTTAATTTCAGTATCACCGTTTATGCCGGCTACGATATAGAAAAAGTTGCAAGTTAAGAAGAGAGACAATTAGTAAAAAAGGCTTTCGTTAGAACGAAAGCCTTTTTTAGTGTATTTTTTAGCGATAAAACATATTGATTTTTTTTTATATATATATTATAATTTAATAATAAGTGGAATTATGCCCTTTTTAGGAGAATAGATGGATCAAAAAGCAATCGCCGAAAGAATCAAATGCATAAGAGAAGACCTCGAACTTACGGTATCCGAAATGTGTAATCTTTGCGGCATGAACGAAAAAGATTATCTTTCGCTTGAATCGGGCAACGTCGATTTTACTTTCAGTTTTCTTAATAGGTGCGCCGATATATTCGGCATAACCATTGCGGAGTTGTTGACGGGCGACGATATTTCGAGGTTGCATGCTTTTGCGGTTGAACGAAAAGGTTGCGGGCTTAGAGTGGATAGAAGAAAAGATTTCGAATATTTACATTTAGCAAGTAAATTTCATAATTCGCATATTACGCCGTTATACGTTAAAGTACCTTACGACGCCGCCGCTTTGGATAAGCCGATTACGACGAACACGCATGACGGACAAGAATTCGATTATGTTTTGGAAGGTGGCTTGAAGTATATGATTCACGACAAGATAGTATACTTAAATGAAGGTGATAGTATAATGTTCGATTCTTCCAGTCCGCACGGAATGGTTGCCACCACTGAAGCCGGATGCGCCTTTCTCGCAATCGTTGTTAAAGAAAACAATAATTAAGTAGTAAAAAAATCATATTAAGTCATCAGACAATAAGGAAGAAAATGGCAAAACTTTTAAAGAATCTGAAACCACAGGTAAAAGTTTTAATCGTAGTCGTACTGTTGTTAGCGTGCGGAGCAATGGCGGAATTGTATTTGCCGGGGCTCATGGCGGACATTATTAACGACGGTATTTATCTCGATTACGAACCTGCGTACACGCACCTTGAAATGGAAAATCCGTTCGGAGATATCGACATCGACTTCGAAAGTTTGGTTTATCACGACGGATACATACCCGTTTTCGAAATGAAAGACGGTTTTTCGACTGTCGATATAAAAACCGCATGGAACGGCAAATATGAAGGCGGTTCTAAGATAGGTTTTAATTTCAAAGACATACCCGTTAAGGATAGCGAAGAATTATTTAATAATGTTTTAATTCCTTTTATGAACGCTTTGGAACGAGTTTCTTTTAAGGAAACGGGACATACCGATTATTCCGAATATACCGAAGCGGAAAAAGTCGAAGTAGAAGCGGCGTTTTCTATGTTAATCGATTATAATAGTTTAATTGCCAGAAACGAAGACGATATTAACATTAATACGTTTCTCGATATGTTTGAAGACGAAGACGAAGGCGGCGAGTCGAAAGACGTATGGGACGACGACAATGCGACGAAATTGCTTACGTCTTGCGTTTTATGTATGAAACACAGCAAACACGGCAACCTTTTGCCTATACCCGTGCTTTGCGACAAGGACGGAAACAAACTTACCGACGAATTCGGACAATACATAAGAGTAGAAGTGGATTCCAACGGCGAAGCGATTGATAAAAGTCAAGTTTCCTATATTTATAACGAAGACACGGAAAGAATAGAACCTTTCCTCGATTACGAAATTATTCTTTGTAACGATGTAGGCGGCTATGCCAACAAATATGTTGACGGCAAGAAATGGGTAAAAAACAGACTTGCCATGACGCAAAGCGATATCGATAAAATCGTCGAACAATATACCGAAAAGACCGACGCGCAAACCGGATGGCAAAAATTCGTTGCCGGATGGAGAAAGTTTACCGATATAATTTCTTTAAGTAAGCCGGGCAGTACTACTGCGGATTTAAGCAATAAAGTAGAAAAAACCGCCGACGAATGGAAGAGTCCCGACGGTATTACCATTCAAAGAAGCAACTTAGGCTTTATCGGCAAAAAGGGCGCGTTCATGTTCCTCATCACATTCGGGTCGAGC
>CAKRAY010000099.1 GCA_934296355.1 uncultured Clostridia bacterium | reverse complement strand
GTAGTGATAATGCCGATCAACGCTGGCGCAAATCTTGTAAGACAAGGCGCCGATTACAAACTTGTTTCGGTAGCGGTAAACGGTAGTTTATATATTATAGGTAACGCCGATAAAGCCACGATCGAATTAAATGATTTGAAAGGTAAAACGATAGCGTGTATAGGTCAAACCGGCGTTCCGGGTATGGTTCTTAGATATATACTTTCCAATAACCTTATCAAAATCGTTACCGATGAAAATGCCGAAGTAGGCGAAAACGAAGTAAAAATCAAATACGTAGCGGACGGTAACGCCGCAAAAACTCTTTTGACTTCGGGTAATGCGGATTTTGCTCTCGTAGGCGAGCCTGCCGCTACCTCTTTAAGAACCGCGCTGAAGTTGACTTCGGAAATGGACGTACAAAGGGCGTATTACGTAGCCAGCGGTAATTTATCGGAAACGTTCCCGCAAGCCGGAATTTTCGTTAAAACCGAGTTGTATAACGATTCCGCTTTTCTTAACGAATTATTTACCGCATTGTCGGCGAGTAAGAAATGGGTAACCGAAAACCCCGCTTCGGTAACCGCATTCGCAAAAGAGAACTTATATCAAAGCGCAGTTTTTCCCGAAGCGTCGATTAGTCGTTGCGCGATAAACGCGGGAAGACTTTCCGAAGAAGACAAGACCAACATACTTGCTTTTCTCGGTTTGGTTATGTCGAAAGACGCGAAAGGCAACTCTATAAATTGGGAAGAATTCAAAGATAGAATTTTCTAAAAAATGAAAAAGAAGAATAAAACCGTAAGGGTAATAATCAATATTTGTTATCCTATATTATCTTTGGCAATCGCTCTCGCCGTTTGGGCGATTGCCGCTAAGATAAAGAATAACGCGCTTGTTTTGCCAATGCCCGATAAAGTATTAACCGACTTTTTCGCGCTATTTAGGACAAGTGATTTTTATATTGCGATTTTTGCTTCGCTCGGGCGTATTCTTCTTTGTTTTATTATTTCATTATTGAGCGCGTTGCTTTTTGCGATAACGGGGTTTTATTTTAAGCCTTTCGATAAAATCGTGAAACCGCTAATATCTCTATTACGTTCTGCGCCGACTGTAGCGGTAATTCTTATTTCGTACGCTTTTTTCACAAGCAACGTAATGGCTGTTTTCGTGGGTTTTCTGATATCTTTTCCGGTTTTGTATTCCACGTTCGTATCGGGTCTGGAAAGTCTTGATAAGAATTTTTTTGTGATGGCGAAAACATATAAAATACCTTTGATAAGGCAAATTTTCGGTATATGTATACCGCAAATATCGCCTATTATTTTCGAATGTTCGGCGTCGACGCTGTCTTTGACGGTAAAAATAATAGTATCGGCGGAAATAATTACGTGCGTTGCGAAAAGTATAGGCGGTATGATACAGGTTGCTTACGCTTCGTTCGAAATTCAATATTTGCTTGCCTGGACGCTCGTTGCCGTGTTGCTTAGTTTTATTCTCGAAACGGTAGTAAGAGCGACAAAAAAAATCTTTGTGAGGTGGGAATAATGCTGATTGAAAATATCGGTTTTGCGTATAGCGAAAAAAAAGTTTTCGATTCACTCAATTTATTTGCGCCCGAACATAGCATAACGGCAATACTCGGACCTTCGGGTTGCGGAAAAACGACGTTATTAAAAATTATTTCCGGTCAAAACAAGCCTTTTTGCGGAAAGATTACACCCAAGTACGATTCTATCGGATATATTTTTCAAGAACCGACCTTATTAAGCCATCTTAACGTAAGAAACAACGTTGAATTCGTATTAAAAAGCGTTATAAAAGATAAAGAAAAGAGAAAGGCAATTGTAAAAATGATGCTTGAAAAAGTCGCTTTAATCGACGCCGCCGAAAAATATCCGTCGCAATTGAGCGGCGGTATGGCGCAACGAGTTTCGCTTGCGAGGGCTTTTGCATATCCGTCCGAACTTTTGCTTATGGACGAACCCTTCAAAGGCTTAGACTTCGCATTAAAAAAGAAAATTATCTCGTTGTTTTGCGAACTTTACGAAGAGGAAAAAAGAACGACGATTTTCGTCACGCACGATATAGACGAGGCGATAAAGTTAGCCGATAAAATTTACGTTATTAACGGCGATAACGTTTTATATGAGGTCGAACTCGATATGCCTCGCGAAAATCGTTCGATCGCTTCTTTTTCCGAGGTACGAAAAAGTTTATACGAAGTATTATCGACTCTTTCCCTTGACTATTCGCTATTATTAAAGTAATATATACGTATGATTATTTTGGGAATAGACCCGGGTTACGCCACTGTAGGATACGGCGTGATCGAATCGTACGGCAGTAATAAAATACGCGCAATAGATTACGGCGTGGTTACGACTCCGAAAGAAGACTCTTTACCGAAAAGGTTAAAAGTAATTTCGGATTCTTTTTCATATTTAATAGATAAATATAAACCGGACGCCGTGGCAATCGAAGAGTTATTTTTCCAAAACAATCAAAAAACCGCTATTGCCGTTGCCGAAGCGAGAGGCGCGCTTTTATTAACCGTTTATAGCAAGACCGACCAACTTTTCGAATATACGCCGCTTCAGATAAAACAGGCGATGACGGGTTACGGAAGAGCGGAAAAACAACAAATACAATACATGGTTAAAGTACTGCTAAAACTTGAAAAAGTACCGAAACCCGATGACGCCGCCGACGCTCTTGCGGTTGCTATAACGCATGCGCAAATTCATCGTATGGCGGGGATATTCGGAATTTAGGAGGAAGAATTGATTAGTTATATAAAAGGTCAAGTCGAAGAGATAAAGGACGGATTGGTCGTTATCGATAACGGCGGTATGGGTTACGAGGCGATTGTTTCGTCGTTTACGGTCACCCAAGCTAGAAAGAATCCGTATATGCAACTATATACGTACATGAGCGTTAGCGAAGCCGGGCTTTTTTTGTACGGTTTTTATTCGAAAGAAGAAAAAGACATGTTCTTAAAACTTATTACCATAAGCGGAGTCGGTCCTAAGGCGGCAATAAGCATTTTGTCGGGTATCGACGTTAACACGTTACTCGTAACGATTTTCAATCAGGACGTAAAGACGCTTTCCAAAGTAAAGGGAATAGGCAAAAAGACCGCGGAAAGAATCATACTCGAATTGAAAGGCAATATTAACGATATGAATTTCGATAATATTCTTACCATGGATATGACAATGGCGAGCGACGAAATAGCCGACGATAAGGACGCGCAAGACGCAATTTCCGCGCTCGAAGGTTTGGGCTTCAAGACGACCGAGGCAATTTCGGCAGTAAAGAAGGTAAGAGATAAAGCGAACAGTTTGGAAGAACTTATTAAACTTGCTTTGCGCAGTTTACGTTAAAAAGGAGCGACTAATAAATGGATGAAGAGAGATTTATAACGTCTACGAAACTCGATATCGACGACGCGGAAAACGCGTTGCGTCCTAAAAGATTATCCGATTACGTAGGACAACAAAAAATCGTAGACAATCTTAAAATATTCATGACCTCCGCAAAGAAGAGAGGCGAAACGCTCGACCACGTACTTTTATACGGTCCTCCCGGATTAGGCAAAACGACGTTAAGTCATATAATCGCGTCCGAAATGAACTCTAATATCAGAGTTACCACGGGACCCGCTATCGAACGAGCGGGCGACCTTGCGGCAATACTTACCAATATGCAAGCGGGCGACGTGTTATTCATCGATGAGATACATAGATTGAATCCCACCGTTGAAGAAATTCTATATTCCGCTATGGAAGATAACGCTCTCGATATTGTCACGGGTAAAGGTCCGAGCGCAAGGACGATGCGTATTCCTATCGAGCCTTTTACTCTCGTAGGAGCGACTACCAGAGTAGGTATGTTGAGTTCTCCGCTTAGAGACAGGTTCGGGATGGTTTTCAGACTGGAAATGTATACGCCCGAAGAGTTATCCATGATTTTGAAGCGTTCAGCCACCATTCTTAACGTTAAAATAGAGGAAAAAGCGGCTTTAGAAATTTCAAGAAGGTCGCGTGGAACGCCGAGAATTGCCAATAGGTTGTTACGAAGAGTAAGAGATTTCGTAGAATATAAAAATCTCGAACTTATTACCGAAGACGAAGCCAAAATGGCTTTATCTTTACTCGAAATCGACGAATTGGGACTTGATAAAACCGACGCTAACATTCTGAGAACGATTATAGTTAAGTTCAACGGCGGACCCGTCGGCTTAGATACGTTGGCTGCTTCCAGCGGCGAAGATACGACTACGATAGAAGATATGTACGAACCGTATTTGCTTCAACTCGGTTTTATCGCGAGAACTCCGAGGGGAAGAGTTTGTACGATGGGCGGATATAAACACATGGGATACAAATATCCCGGAATAGATGAAGGAGTTACGGAAGAGTAATGCTTAAAAGTGATTTTTACTATGACTTGCCGCAAGAGTTAATCGCTCAAACGCCGGTTTACCCGAGAGACGCGAGCAGACTTTTATATTATAATCGTTCCACGAAAGAGCGTCGCGATTTGCATTTTTTCGATATAGAGAATATTTTGCAAAAAGGCGATCTACTCGTGGTTAATAACACGCGAGTTATTAACGCGAGATTATATGCGTATAACGATAACGGTAAGAAGTTTGAAGTTTTTTTACTTAAACGCGTTGACTTGAAGCACTGGGAGGCTTTGTTAAAACCCGCGAAAAAAGCAAAAATCGGTACGGAGTTGGTCGTTAACAGCGAATTATCGCTGAAAATTTGCGACGTTATCGATAACGGCGTGAGAATTGTCGAATTTAACTTCGAAGGCGTGTTCGAGGATATACTCGATAGAGTGGGCGAAGTACCGTTACCGCCGTACATTACCGAAAAGTTAGACGATAAAGAAATGTATCAAACGGTTTACAGCAAAGTAAGAGGTTCGAGCGCCGCTCCGACTGCGGGTTTGCATTTTACAACCGAATTATTAGATAGATTAAAGGCAAAAGGCGTGGAAGTCGTAGAAGTGTTGCTACACGTCGGCTTAGGCACGTTCAGACCGGTAAAAGTCGACGACGTAACCGAACATAAAATGCATTCGGAACACTACGAAATAACCGAAGAAAGCGCGAACAGAATAAATAAAGCCTTAGACGAGGGTAGACGAGTAATTGCCGTCGGCACGACGAGCGTGCGAGTTCTCGAATCCGTCGCGACCGAAGAAGGAAGAGTAAAAGCGGGAGTAGGCGCAACCGAGATTTTTATTTATCCGGGTTACAAATACAAGGTCGTTAAAGGATTAATCACCAATTTTCATTTACCCGAATCGACTTTAATTATGTTAGTGAGCGCATTTATAGACCGCGAAACGGTGTTAGACTTATATAAGTACGCAGTAGACAACAAATATAGATTTTTTAGTTTCGGCGACGCGATGCTAATATTATAAAGGAATTTCTTATGTTTAAGTACGAAGTTATTAAAGAATGTAAACAATCGGGAGCAAGAATAGGTAGGCTATATACGCCGCATGGAGTCATAGAAACTCCTGTGTTTATGCCCGTAGGCACAATGGCAACCGTAAAAGGTTTGTCGCCCGAAGAATTGGTTACCGCAGGTTCGCAAATTATCCTCTCGAATACATATCATCTTTATTTGAGACCGGGACACGAACTTGTAAAAAAAGCCGGCGGTTTACATAAGTTCATGAATTGGAACAAACCGATTC
>CAKRAY010000098.1 GCA_934296355.1 uncultured Clostridia bacterium | reverse complement strand
CCGTCGACATGCTGGTAAAGATTGCCGAGTGTTTTAACGTATCCACGGAATACTTGTTAGGGCGTTGCGATTTGGACGTAATATCGGTAAAAGGTTTGACCGCGGAACAAAAAACTCACGTCGGTATGCTCGTAGCGGATTTACTTGCCGCGAATAAAAAACAATAAACGCGAGCGTTTTTTACTAAAAAATACCGCCCACCCGATAAATTGGGTGGGCGTTGCTATTTAGAGGGTGCGCGATATAAATCGTTATTCGTCGAGGTAGGTTGTCATTGCGTCCGCTAAGTGGAAGAGGAACGCTATGGGGTATTTCGTGAACGCTTGACTTAGGGAGTTCATTTGACCGCCCGCTACGCGCGCGTCGAACGCGCCCATGTGCCAGTTAATCGCCATCGCTTCATCGCGAGTAAGGCGCATAAAACCGCTTATCATATAAACAGACTTTTCGCCGTGTCCGTAGGGAATTTGGTCGTCGATAGTGTAGAACGGACGTTTTTCCCACTCGCCGTTTTCGTTCTTTACGTTGCGATAGTCGACTTTGTAGTAATTAGTTTTGCATACGTCGTGTAAAAGCGCGATAATCGCCACGCTTTCGGCGGTAATTTTGCTTTCCGCCTCGTCTTCGTACTCGTTTTGCAAGTTTTGCACGAATCTGTAATACGCCTTTACCGAGTGTTCGCACAACCCGCCTTCGAAACAAGAATGATACTTGGTAGAAGCCGGCGCGGTAAAGAAATCGCTTTTGTTAAGTAGCCAGTCGAGAAGTTTTTCCGAGCCTTCTCTCTTTATGCTCGCGCGGTAGATTTTTAAGAATTCCGCCTTATAATCGCTTACATTCCAGTCCATATTTTATCTCCTTTTTGAGTAATTTCTTAAAAAATCGAGTTGCTTTTCTCTCGTTCTTAACTCGCTGTTTTCGTGGCATTGCATTAGTAAAAGCGCGCGTAACGCTTCGCCGCGTTTTTCGGGCGGAAGCGCGGGTATTTCCGTTAAATCGTCGCCGGAAACAAGCAGTTCTTTTACGTTAAAAGCTACGCGTTCTTTACGCATGGTATCCCTTGTGGTTAAGAACCTTTCCGCAGCAATCAGGTCGCCGCCGATAGCCCTACCCGAACCGTAGTAATCGGCGTACTTTAACTTGACGAGTTTATCTATAATATCCTCGTTGGTTACTATAAACTCTCTGAACTTATTCTCACCCACGTCGTTAAGAAGATTGTACATGTGATACTTAACGAGCCGCGTAGTCTCCCTAATAACGGAGTTCGGATACCTAAGCCTAAGCAATATGGCTGTCGCCATTTTCACGCCCTCGTCGGGGTGACCGTGGTAACGCCCGGTGGTTTTCATGCAGTACGGCTTGGCGATATCGTGCATAAGCGCGGCGAGCCTTACCTCTTTATCGGCGTAAAGAACGGTGTGAAGTATATGACCGAACACGTCGTACTTATGGAAGTCGGAGCGTTGTTTCATACCGATTCCGTCGATGAGTTCGGGGATAATTTTAGTAAGAACGCCTATTTCGTGTAGAATGAGCAGTCCGTCGTAGTGCGCGGTTTTCTTGCCGTAGTAAGTATCGGCAATAAGAACTCTGTCGAGTTCCTCTCTGATACGTTCGGGCGCGATTTCTTCGATTTTATACGAGTAGTTTTTTGCGGCTTCGAGCGTTTTTTCGTCTATGTTAAAACCGAGCGAAGAGGCGAATCTCGCAAGGCGCATAAGCCTTAGTCCGTCCTCGGAAAAAACGTCTTCGGGCGCGCGGGTCGCTCGGATAAGAGAGTTTTTAAGGTCGCGCGCGCCGCCGAGCGGGTCGACCAATTTATCTTCCGCCGGGTCGTAATATATGGCGTTTACGGTAAAGTCGCGCCTAAGCGCGTCCTCTTTTACGTCCGTCACGCGTTCCACCGCCGATGGGCAATGACCACTGACGTAACTGTCCTTACGAAAAGTCGTGTATTCGTAAACTTTCTCGCCTTTAATAGTGAGAGTAAAGAATTTTTCGCTTGCCACGTGAACGGAAAACTCGCTGTTTTCGAGGGCGGCGATTACTTCGCTCGGCAAAGCGTCGCCCGCGAGGTCGCAGTCGTGCGGCTGAAAGTTAAGCAACTTATCGCGTACCGCGCCGCCTACCGCGTAGAGTTTGCCCGGGAAAATATCCGCTAGGCGGTATAGTTCTTTATGAAAACTAATTTTCATAAATCTCCGGCTTCAAAACTCCTATTTCGGGGAAGTTACGATATTTTTGATTAAAGTCGAGTCCGTAACCCACGACGAATTCGTTGGGAACGGTAAAGCCGACGTAATCGCCGGTAATTTCCACTTCTCTACGGTCGGGTTTGTCGAGAAGGGTGCAAATTTTCAGCGACTTGGGGCGGCGTTCGAGCATGATTCTCTTCAAATAAGAAAGAGTATAGCCGGTGTCGATGATGTCTTCGACGATAATTACGTTTCTGCCCTCGATGGGAACGGACACGTCCTTGTTGATACGGACTTCGCCGCTGCTTCTCGTGCCTTGGTAACTGGAAACCGACATAAATTCCAGCCAACACGATTTTTCGAGGTGCTTGGCAAGGTCGGCAAAGAAGAAAACACTGCCTTTAAGTATGCAAATCATTATCAGGTCGCTGTCTTCGTCTGCGTAATCCTTATTGATTTGCGCTCCAAGTTCGGCAACTCTTTTTTCGAGTTGTTCCTTGGTTATGAGAATTTTTTGCATATCGTTTTTCATAAAAAAATCACTCCTTGGTAATGATAACTATTCTATTTGTTTGTTCGGTAATCTTTATATAATCCGACGTTTCTAAGCCTAAAATCGCTAAAATTTTCGAGCCTTTGGCAAGCACTAAAAGTTTGTTTTTTTGCATATTCGTCAATTTTTTCTCGTTCAAAAAATCGCTTAAAAGTTTGGTTTTTCCGTTAACTCGCTTAAACTTATCGCCGTCTTTTCTAAGGCGAATTACCGCGCCTTCGGGTATTTTGTCGGGGTCGAAACTCACGCCAGGAATTAACTTTTCGGACGGTAAAAAGCGGTATGTTTTTCCTGCGAAAGTAAGCGCGGCGCGTTCGTCGTAGGGTTGTTCTTCGAAAGTGAAAGAAGTCTTGCGTTCTATATATAAAACTTCGTCGTACTTGGTCGCGCAGAGGTTAAACGGCAAGTCTATGGTGGTGTTGTTTGATTTCTTCGCCAAAGCGATTACGCTGCCGACGTGGCGAGTTTCGAAGTCTTGCATAAAGCCGAATTTGTGTATAATCTGCATTACGGTATACTTTTGTATGACAATCGGCGCGCTAAAAAAGCCTTTCACGCAATATCCGTCTTCGGTCGCTTCCACGGGCAACGCTTGAGAAAGCAAGTATTCGTCTATTTCGGAAGCGTTTTCGCTCAGTCTTGCCACGGCGGTCAAGAAGGCGGGGTATTTTATTTTTATCAAGGGAATAATCGAGTTTCGTATATAATTACGGGTGTAGTCGGAAGAGAGGTTCGTTTCGTCCAGCACATATGGCACGGCGTATTCCGCAGCGAAAGATTCTATGTCTTTTCGGGAATATTTTACGAACGGGCGCAAGTAATTATCCCTATCGGTAATTCCCACTAAGCCGTGAATTCCGGTACCGCGAAAAATACGCATAAGGACGGTTTCCGCGTTATCGTCGGCGTGGTGCGCGAGCGCGATTTTTTGTACAGTTCCGTCGGAAATCAACTTGTCGAAAATCTCGTATCGTAACCGTCTTGCGCAAGTTTCCACGCTTTCGCCGTCAAGCAAAGATTCGGGTACGTTTACCGAAAAAGTGAGGAAGGGAATATTACCTAAAACGCAGTAATTACGTACAAAATCGGTATCTCTCAGCGAGGTCTCTCCGCGTATGCCGTGTTCCACGTTAATGACCACGAGGTCTTGTTTCATTTTGCGATAGCAGTACAACAAACACATACTGTCGATGCCGCCGCTGACGGCGACGCCGATTTTGAAGTTTTGCTTTTTTACCGATAATTCCATAGATGTATTTTACACCGAGAAAGGAAAAAAATCAACAGCGAGGCGGTACTTTTTCGACTCTAAAAAAAAAGAACCGAGAAACAATTTCGTTCTCGGTTCGTTTTTTATAAAATGTTAAGTTATTTTGCGATAAGAACTTTCTTATAAATCTCCGTCATCGTTTCCTTGTCCATAAACTTAGGAACGGGGTAGAGCGGGTTGGCTTCCTTAAAGGAGTGTTCTACCATTTCGGGAATAGTGCTTTCGTCGTAGCCTTCCACGGGGAGTTGCGTAGGAATATTCATACGTTCGTTAAGGTCTCTGATCGCCTTGATGAACTGTTTCGCTTTGGATTCGTCGCTCGGTCCGGTAATGCCTATCGCGTTAGCGAGTTCGGCAAGAGGAGTATAAGCGGCACTTCCGTAGTAATCGAGAACGTAGGGGAGAAGAACCGCGTTAGCAAGGCCGTGTTGCGTCTTAGGATACATACCGCCTACCGCGTGAGCGAGGGAGTGCGCGTAACCGACGTACGCTCTGGTAAAGGCTACGCCCGCATAGTAGGAAGCCCATTGCATGTTCTTTCTTCTCTTTATATACGCCTTGTCGTCTTTAACCTTGTCTATGGTAAGGGGACCGTCGGCGGAATATTTAACCGCGTCGTTGTAAACGGCTACGAGGTTTTCGAAAATCAATTTCGTGGCTCTTACCGAAAGGTCGCGGGTCAAGTCGGTGTTGCTCTTACCGATATACGCTTCTACCGCGTGGGTCAAAGCGTCCATACCTTGCCAAGCCGTGAGGTGTGCGGGAACGGTCGCCGTGTTGAACGGGTCGAGAACCGCGTATTTAGGAATAAGGCAAGGGTCTTGAACGGGGTACTTAGTGTGTTCCGCGCGGTTGGAAATGATTGCCGCAACGGTCGCTTCGCTACCCGTACCGGAAGTCGTGGGGATTGCGAAGAAAGGAACGAGTTTCTTTCTTACTTTAAGCGTACCCGCCATTTGCGCGATGGTCTTGTTGGGGTGCGCGACTCTGCAAGCGACGCCCTTAGCGCAGTCCATGTGAGAACCGCCGCCGAAAGCGATAATGGCTTGACAGCCGTTTTCGTTATATAACTTAAACGCGTCTTCGATGTTGGTAACGTCCGGGTTAGGGATAACGCCGTCGTATACGACGTAGGAAATACCGTTTTCGGTAAGTTTCGCTTTGAGATTATCGGTAAGTTTGCCGATATTGTTAATCCAATTATCCGTTACGATAAGAAGAGAGTTTACGTTCTCGTCTTTTATTGCGGTCATGAGGTTATCCAAGCCGTCGATGATTTGCGGTTGACGGAAATTCATAACCTTCATCGCAACTCTGAAAGCCGCTTGATAAACTCTGCAATAAGCCTTAAAAAATGCGTTCATTGTTTTTGCCTCCGAGTAATTCGTTTTTGTTACGAATATTTTAACACCGATAACGCCTTTTTGCAATGCTTTCCTTAAAATTTAATTAAAAATTGCCGCGGAAGCGTGTGACGGCAACGTGTGACGTTGCATCCAATCTACGCGAACCGGCAGTATTCTACAATAAGCATATAGCCGCACATAAACATTTATCTAAAAAAACAAAAAAGGGTCTATGGTATAATACGAAATTGTGGAAATGACACTTTTCACAATTTCCCCTTAGGGAGATACAGTAAGGGGGAACGCCTTACGAACTGTACTCAACGAGCGAGGTACGAG
>CAKRAY010000097.1 GCA_934296355.1 uncultured Clostridia bacterium | reverse complement strand
GATGAAAAAGCGTGAATGGGTTGAAATAGGTTTTGCGTGGATTTTTGACGTTTTCAGGGAGTAAAGTCATACTCGAAAAGGACTGAAAAATGGTTTTTTCGGCAGTAAATAAGGACGGTGCATAAAACCGCCGCCCGAAACATAACGTAACCGAAAACACTCGGAAGAAAGAAAAGGCACAAAACTCAAAATATGCCGCCGCGCGAAGAACTACGGGGCGATTCGTCAAGCGGTTTAGCGGCGAACGCCCCGTTTCGCTCGGCTTTGAGTTGACCTTTTTATCCGAGGTTAAGTGAGTTGTTTGGCGGGTGCTTGACCGCAACGCGAAGCGTCGCGCTTGTATAGTCAAGCACCCGCCAAAGTGTCATTTGTATAATCATTAGTGTTTGTTGAGCAGTCGCCTTAAAATTAAACATTTTTTAAATATATGAAAAATAAAAAACACATAGTTCACGGACTATTGACAAATACTTGTTAAATGTGCAAAATATAAGCGAAATAAATTTTAAGGAGAAAACATATGAAAGAAAAGGAAACGAATAGAGAGCGCTTTGTTCGAATTGCAGAATCACGAACGCAAAAAATAATTGATATGATAGAACTACTTGGTAATTGTTCGAATCAATACAATTACGAGTATACGCAAAAAGATGTGGATAAAATGTTTTCTGCGATAGGAATTGCGTTAAAAAACAATAAATCGCGTTTTAGCACGGAAAATACTATTAAAGATAAACGTTTCAAGTTTTAATGGAGATGAGGTTTATGAATTTGGATTACAAAAAACTTCTTATAGATTTATATAATGCAGAAAGCGCAGATTCATTATATCAGGTAATTCTTTCATATGGTATAGATGCATCAGAATACTGGAAACCTTATGGGGGAAATAAGAATAATGCGGGTACTTTTGAAAATCAACAATCATCCCCGGAAAATGCATTGGTTGAAAAATTAACAAATTCCATTGACGCCATACTAATGAAAGAATGTATGATGAGAGGAATATGTCCAAAAGATAAAAATGACTCTCGTGTTCCACGGACTATCAATGCTGCAACAAAAATGTTTTTTAATGTTGATAATGGTAAATGGGAAAACATTGCGCCTGCCGAGAGAAACAGAATAGCCCAAGATATTCAAATTATTTTAACTAATGATAGGAAAACACCTAATGTTACAATATATGACAATGGCGAAGGTCAAAATCCATCTAACTTTGAGAAAACATTTTTATCTATTGCTCGCGGAAATAAAAATGATGTCCCTTTTGTTCAAGGGAAATATAATATGGGTTCAACGGGGTCACTTGTCTTTTGTGGAGATAAACATCGTTACCAGATGATAATATCAAGGAGGAATTCCAACCTTAGCGACAGTGATGGGTTAATAGGTTTTACGCTTGTTCGTAGACATATTTTATCTCCTGAAGAAGAGCCTAAATATAAACTTACTTGGTATGAGTACTTAGTTATAAATGATAAAATTCCTAGCGTAAATGAAGCACAAATAGATTTAGGATTGAATAAAACACCATTCTGTTGTGGTTCTATTGTAAAACTATATTCTTATCAATTAACCCACTCTTCTGATGCAACATTAGATTTGTGGCGCGACATCAATCCTTTGTTATTCGAATCTGCATTACCAATCTTGATTTATGAAAACCGTGGTTATGGCGGTCACTCTTCGACTAAAGTTATGCTTGGAAACAGGACAAGACTGGCATTGGATGCGAATGAGCATATTGAATTTCAAAAATCTTTCCAAATCAACTTGTTTAATAGTAATATCCCTATTCAAGTCTATTTGTTCAACCGTGAAACTAAAAATACGGAGTTCATTTTAGGAAAGTCGGTTGTTTACACCTTAAATGGTCAAACGCAAGGGGCTGAAGCAAAATCTTTCATATCACAAGACTTAGGTTTTAGAAATCTAAGAGAATATATGCTTGTATGTGTTGATTGCTCTCAAATAGGTACAACTGCAAGACAAGAATTGTTTATGGCATCACGCGATAGGTTGAAACAAGGTAAATTTTACACGGAACTCCGTCAAAGCCTTATCGACCTTTTGGCGAACGATACACACCTCAAACAAAAAGAACAAGAATATAAAGGGAGAGTATTTAGAGAGACCGGCGAAGATAAAGATATGGTACAATCGCTATTCTCTAAATTAAAAGGCAATCAAGATATAAAAAAGATGTTTTCTGGAAACAATGGGGCGTTTTCGTTTTTTACAAAAAAGGTAAAAAAGCCCATTCCGCCCGAGAAACAAAAAAAAGAAAAAGAAGAAAAGAAAAAAGAACTTAAAAAATTAAAACGCTACCCTACTTTGTTGAAAATAAAAGGGTTCGAAAAAAGCGAAGAAGATTTTATTAAAGTTATACGTAAAGGCGGAAAAGGGAAAATTATTCTTGAAACCGATGTAGAAAACACCTTTTTATCGCGCTCAGATGATGCCGGTTCAATTGAAATAACCACTTTGGATTTTGGAAAATTTGGTGGCAATGGTGGTGGTTATCATTTACCAACTGAAGATTCGAAGAAACTGCGCGTGCAATTCTCAGGTCCCTGCGAGGGAGAAATGGAACTAATGATTGAGCCGAGGGATGAGGCTGAAGTTGGGGATAGTCTTCAACTTTCTATAAAAATGATTTCTTCAGCAGGAACACAAGAGGTCGTTGCTTTTATAAAAATTGATAGTGAGACACAAAAAGGAAAAGAACCTAAAGAAAAAACAGTTGAAGAGCCGGAACTGTCTCTTCCCAAACTTACGCGAGTCGTGCAGTTTAGTGACGACACTGAACAAGCAAAATGGTCCGACTATGGTATGACGGCTGATAGCATTGTTAAAACACAAATAAATAGCAATGGTGCAATCGATGAAATACTAATTAATATGGATTCAAATTTAGTGAAAAAACTAATAAATGCTAAAGGAGCAAATATTGAATGTGTTCGTAATAAATATATTTCCTCGATATATTCTCATATCTTAATGGTTTATACTACCATATATGGATATTACTCAAGGGATGATATTGAAATTGATGAATACGTCCGAAAAGAAATTCAGGAGACATTAAACGAGGCTGTTGAATTTTCATTTCAATACTATGCTAATTTCCTTTTAACTTATGAGGATTTCTCTGATTAAATTTAGCATATAAGGATTGCTTCATTGTTTTATATAAAATAAGGTGAATGCAATATTCGATTTACGTTACTAACGCTCCGCCAAAAGGAAATAATACGAACACCGAAACAAAAACGGAGTTCGTATTTTTCTTTTCTAACGAATATTTCGGCATAAAAGTCGATTTGGACGGCAAAAAGAAGAAACTGCCGGGCGGTTAATCGCTCGGCTTTTTCTATGCTCAAAAACAGGTGCTTGCTATGAAAGACCATATAACAGTTTTTTCAATAGACATAACAATAAAGATACCGCTCCGGTTTTTTGCCTTTCGCCACCCCGTTGTAGCACAGTTAAAAGCCGAAGTAAACGGGAAAAATTGAACTTCGCTTCGTGGCGGTCGCGCTTTGCGCTCGGCTACTGCCGAAAACTTTAATTATACCAAGCGTCAGTCTCACTATTGAGTTCGGCTCCTTTTTCATTTACGCAAAAATTTTGTCTTTTTTCGTTGACTTCGGGGATTGCGACTTTAACTCTCGTACTTACGTTTGCTTTTCTCCGTACTACTTGCGTTTTTCCTATTTGAATATGAATTATATGGACGTAAGCGTAAGAATAATTTCGGATTTAGCGTGCAAATGTTTTTTCGAACAACACTATTTCCGCGCGTTGTCGGCACAAAAAAAGTAAGGGCGTTTTGCGCCCTTACTCCTTATTTAATCTAAAAAATATGAGGCTATATCAAACGAGAATTACTTCATTTTATAGTAATTCGTAAAAACTCCGTTACGCGTCGAATCCGCGCTTTCTATGAATAGTTTGAACTTATAGGCATTCGACGACGTATCGCGCTCATAGCGAATTTCGAAAATCCAAACCGCGCCTTTTACTAAGTAACCGTCGCTTAAAGTATCGTCTTTTACGTAATAAAACTTATATAATTTGCTCGGGTTGTCGCCAAAATACTCGTCTATATTCGTTTTTTGTTCGATTACATACCAATTGATATTTTCTTTCATATTGTATTTTTCGATTCTCGTTTTTCCAAACTTTCCGTTATAATTCGCATTAAAATACGCAAAATACGTTTGCGCGTTCGCAAAAAACGTTTCTTCGTCGGGGCAGTCTTGCGAGAAAGAGTATCCGTCGTTAAACCAAGAATCGCTTGTGTTCATATCACCGGTAAGTCCCGTCGGGGCGGTCAATCCTTCGAGACCTTTCGCTTTCAGTTCTTCTTCGGTAAACCATTTCGTACTGTCGTGTAATTGCGTTTGAGTTCCGCCCTCTTCATCTCTATCGCACGCCATAAAGCAAGCGCACGAAGCTACGCAAAGCAACGCGCAAATAATAATAGATATAATTTTTTTCGCCATTTTCAATCTCCTTAAATCGCGGGTTTTTATTTACGCCTAACATTTCTGTAACGCGCATTCGCTCCGCAATATTATTATACAACAGTGATAGAATAAAATCAATATTAGCTTTAATAAAAACGCCGATTTTAGAAAGCGCCGCTCGCCTCCTTACTTATTCTTCATCTCGATAGTTTTCTTTGATTGTAGACTACGGGTGTATGAAAAGCCGTTTTTAGGATATCAAACGACAAATATCGTATTATAGTATTGTCGGGGCAAATGAAAAATCCGGGGTTGCCGACGACCGACGGTCGCATATAAGCCTCTCAGTCAGTCTACGACTGCCAGCCCCCGGCTATGCCGCGGCTTCGCTAACATAAATAATAAAGGAGTTTTTTTTATAAATATGTTACATTACATAATCGTAAAATGGAAAGACGGAAACAAGGAAGAATTAACGTTACGCGCACGTAAACTATATTCCGAAGCGACTTCGATAAAAGGTATAAGCGCGGTAGAGATTAAAGAAAACGTTACGCCGCGCGATAACAGGTACGACCTTATGATAGTATTAACCATGCAAAAAGAATCGTTGCCCGTTTGGGATAACAGCGAGTTACACTTAAAGTGGAAAGCGGACTTCGGTAAATACATCGATAAAAAATGCATATTCGACTGCGAATAAAAGTCACTCCGAATAGATTATGGATATTAACGCAGTAAAAAAACTTATTTCCGAAAAATACCGCGTTTTTAACGACGCGATAGACTCGGGTTACCGCCAAAAAAGCGGGGAATGGCTAGAAATATTTATTTTCGAAGAAAACGGTAAAATCATTCTATCCGACATCGCCGAAATTGCCAACACGGTGGGAAGCGAACTAAGCGAAGAAAAGCTTTGCGCTTACGCGAAGAAGTTCGGTCTGAACGTAAACGATTGGCACGTAGAAACCGAGTTCGAAAGTATAAAAAGCGTTGACGATTTCACGCGTTTTATAGGTTTTATAATCTCTTTAGATAAATAGCGGTTATTGGCGACCGACGGTCGCATTATACACCCCTCAGTCTTGCTCGTTGAGCAATCCAGCATTGCCAGTCTTCGGGCATAGCCCTTGCCCGCTTTGGCTACGGACAATGCACTGTATTGTCCGCTTAACGCGTCGCGCACTGGTTGGGGGCCGAGAGTACGCGGAATACAGTTATACGCGGCGATATTATTAACTAAAAACCGAATATTTTTTATTTATCTACCCGCACGATATCGGCGTTAAGCGCCCATTTGGATAGGCTGGAT
>CAKRAY010000096.1 GCA_934296355.1 uncultured Clostridia bacterium | reverse complement strand
TCGGGCGCCTCAACGATCAATTCATCGTGTACCTGCAAAATAAGTTTTGCTTTTAATCCGTTATTTTTCAGTTCCCGATAAACATTATTCATAGCGATTTTTATTATATCGCTTGCCGTACCTTGTAAGGGCATATTCATGGCGGCTCTTTCGCCGAATGCTCGAATTAAATACTTAGGACTCTTTAGTTCGGGAAAATATCTTATTCTTCCGCACAAAGTTCTTAAGTAACCTTGTTCTTTGGCCTTTTGAACGTTACCGGTCATATATGCTTTTACTTTCGGATAAGTTTCGAAATATTGTTCTATGAAACGTTTTGCTTGTGCGTTTGTTACCCCTGTGTTTCTTGCCAAACCGAACGTACTTATACCGTATATTATTCCGAAATTAATTGCTTTTGCCGAACTTCTTAACGCTTTGTCGACGTCTTCCACATTTAATCCAAACATTTTTGCCGCGGTCAACGTATGAATATCTATACCGTTTTTATAAGCGTTTATTAAGTTTGGTTCTTCTGAAAAATGCGCAAGCAATCTAAGTTCTATTTGCGAATAATCTGCCGATATCAATCTATTTCCCGGAGCGGGAACGAACATTTTTCTTATTTCTCTCCCTTCCTCTCTCCTAACGGGAATATTTTGTAAATTAGGTTCCGTAGAAGAAAGTCTTCCCGTCGCGGTTAAACATTGATTGAAACTCGTATGAACTTTGCCGCTTGCCGGATTCATTACCGATTTCATACCATCTATATAGGTCGACTTTAATTTAGACAACTCTCTATATTTTAATATTAAACCGATAATGGGGTGTTCGAGTTCTTCTAAACTTTCGGCGTTCACGGAAAAACCTGTTTTATTCTTTTTCCCATGTTTCAATCCGAGTTTCTCAAAAAGAATTTGCGCCAGCTGTTTTGTGGAGTTTACGTTGAAACTCTCTCCCGCAATGTCGTAGATTTGTGTTAATAAAGTTTCTATATCCGACGTATATCTACGATTCAAAGATTCAAGGACGTTTTTGTCGATAAGAAAGCCGCTGTTTTCCATATCGAACAAACACTCTTCGAGCGGCAATTCAATGTTACGATAGAGGTCGGTTAATTCCGACTCAATGATTTTTTTTCTTAATTCATTGCATAAATCGAGAGTCGCTATGGCAATAGAATTATCTTCATCGTAAAAATAATCGCTCAATAACTGCGCTTGCGATTTAATTACTTTTGTATTGTTGATTAGATACGCCATCAAAAGAACGTCGTCATACGGCATATCTATCTTTATCCCGATATTGGCAAGAATATGCATTTGCTTTTTCGCATCGTAAAAAACCTTATTATACTTCGTCGAATAAAGTGTTTTTACGGTATTTATCGCTTCCGATTCGGAGATACCATCTCCTATAAATCCTTTATAAAAAACAACTCTTGCTTCCACGTTGCAGTATTAAATAATCACACAATCGTCCTTACATTCAATATAAACGTATGCGACTTCTTTTATTTCTTCAATAAACTCAATTAATTCTTTCTCTTCGGCTATATCTTTCCTTATAAATGAAAGTTTTTTCAATAGTAAACTCTCTGCGCTAACTTCATTTTCGTTATTCTCTTGGCTTTCGCTTATTTCCTGGGATTCGTCGGGTATATCGTCCGGCGTCTTTTCGGTTGAAAAATCAAAACGTTCTATAAGGTTTTTGAACTGTAAATACTTTATTTGATTCTTTGCCTCTTCGCTCAACTTGTACGAATATACAAGCTCGGAATCCAAGGGATTAACTTCTGCGTCTAACGATATCGTGGCTAAATCTTTACTTAAATAGATTAATTCTTTATAGGCTACAAGTTTGTCTTTTAATTTTCCTTTTATATCGTCGATATTCTCAAAAATTCCGTTAATCGTGTCGTATTGGGCAAGCAAACCTTTTGCGGTTTTTTCACCTACGCCGGGACATCCCGGAATGTTGTCGCTGCTGTCGCCCGCTAACCCCTTATACTCGATTATCTGATATGGATGAAAACCGTCTTGTAATAGTCTTTCGGGAGTATACTTGACTACTTCCGTTATTCCTCTTTTGGTTAAAAAAACGGTGTTTTTTTCACTCACTAATTGTAGAGAATCTTTATCTCCGGTCACGATTATTGTAGGGAAAACGCTTCTGCTTGCAAGAGTGCCTATAATATCGTCTGCTTCCCAACCTTCCTTATATAATACGCAAATTCCCATTTTTATAAGCAATTCTTGCAAAACGGGAACTTGCATGGCAAGTTCGTCGGGCATACCTTTTCGCGTTGCTTTGTAACCGTCGTATTTTAAGTGTCTGAAAGTCTTTGCGTGACAATCAAAGACAGCGCAAACGTGCGTGGGGCGTTCTTCATGCAATAGTTTACAAAGCATATTCAAGTATCCATAGATACCGTTTGTGTATAAACCGTTTGTATTTTGTAGCGGCGGCAACGCAAAGAAAGCCCTATTGATCAGACTGTTAGAATCCAACAATAAAAGTTTATTGCTCAAGAAGCATATCCCCCTCTTTGATCCATTTTAGTTTTCTCATTAATTCGGAAGTAAAGAAACTTACAACGGCTGGAATTACAAATAAGCATAACGTAACTCCTACGCCGATTTTCCACGCTTCTACGCCATGATCCATACTTACGGAGATAGTCTGTATAACGCCGACTAAACCGCTAGTTCCCATTCCTCCGCCGGTCGCGTCGCATAATAAGTTAAAAGCCACGGCTAAAGGTCCGACAATAATACTACTTATAATTTCGGGAAGCATAATTATAGGTTTTTTCATAATATTGGGTATCTGCAACATGCTGGTTCCCAATCCTTGTGAAACAAGTCCGCTCCACTTATTTTCTCTAAATGAGGCCACGGCAAATCCTACCATATGAGCGGAACAACCTGCCACCGCTGCGCCTCCGGCAATGAGAAATGCTTCCGGAACCGTTCCGTTGACGATATGCGCGCCCACGATAGAAACCCAAATCGCCGCGCTTGACGTAGGCATCGTCAATAATATTCCCATAATTACCGAAACAAGAATGGTTGTAATATACTTGGTAACCTCATTCAAAAGTATAATCTTTTCAATAAGTACGCCGATATAATAAACCAACTTCACAAACGGCCATGCAATGAAAACGGCTAGCATCGATACTATCATTACTCCGAGCGGAACAAGTATAATATCGATTTTTGTTTTTCCCGCATACAAAGAGATTATCTCGATTGCGGTAAGCGATACAACGTATGCTCCGATAGGATTACCGCAACTTCCGAAAGAAATCCCGAAATTGTCGTTAATAAACGCAAAATCTCCCGTATTTGAAAGCGCAAACGCTCCCACTGTGCCGGCTACTGCCGCAGAAAAAATCAATAGGGGCGATTTCATTTTAAGTTTGAATGCTATTCCTACTCCTATACCTGCACCCATTAACATTTTCGCTATTTTAGATACGTTTATTACTACTCTACCTACAACGTTACCGCCGTTAATCAAATTTATCCATCCGCCGATAGTCGCTAGGATAGTTCCCGCTATAAGCGTACAAAACAATCCGAGCGCCATTCCGCTAAACGCGTCAATAAACCATCTATTTGCTAATTTTTTTATTACTGCCAATACGGCTTTACCATCTTTTTTCATTTCATCCTTCTCTTTTCTATAACAACTATTTTATCGTAAGTCTTACTTTTACGCTATAATCCTTATTTCTTTTAATTTTATATTGAGGCTTCAAACTTGCTATCGCGGGTATGTCTCCACCCACTCCGCGTTGTTTACCGTCTATAGTTACGGTATAATGATCATCCTTTACCATTTCATATTCATGTTCGCCTGCCTCAAGTTTTTCAAGCGAATAAGGCAACACGCAGAATTCAAACGGGGCGTCTATTGCAAAAATATCTATTCCGTTATTGGGCGTACCTAATTTCAAGTACCTTGCGTCGGTGTGGTTGCCGTTTTCTTGAGGATACAAATATTCGTGATTGAAATCGGTAGCGACTCCTTTATATTCGCGAAGAACGGCTGCCGATTTTCTATCGCAGTAATTCTCAAACGGTCCGTTCGCATAGAAAGTCATATCGGTTATTTCTTTTCTTGTCGCAAACTTAAATCCGTATCTTACCAGTTCGGTATTGGGTCTTACCTTTAATTCCATATTTATTCCGTTTTCTGCAATATCGTATTTTGTCACAAGTTTTCCGTAACGAAATTTCCAATCAATAACGATTTTTACCACGCCGTTTTCTTGTGAAACGTTGAATTTTTTTGGTTTCATCGTCTTTTCGGATTTATGAAATTTATAAACCCCCATTATCCACTTGACAAAAGCATTGTCGACGGACATCCAACTATCGTTATTTATCGTAGGTCTTACGAAATTGGGCATAACGGGCGCACGCAATCTCTCGGCTCCGTTTACCGAGATACTTGTGATGCCACCGGTTTTTTTATCAACCATAACTTTAATATTTCCCGCTATTATTTCGGTCTCCCATTCCGTGTCGTTAACCGTACAATCTCCGCTTAGGTCGGGCAAAGTTCCTAATACGTCATTATCGTTATATTTATACTGTTCGTAGGCTATGACACTTCCTCCGTATATAACCTCCGCCAATACGGTAAAGTCCTCGCTTAGGTCCTCTTTATTGCCGGCGTATTCAAATTTGTACGCGCTTACGCCTCCGTTCGGTTGCAAATCGTTAATTCGTATTTTTTGTTCGCCTACGGCAATGCCGTTTTTAAGAAAAGTTAATTTTAGTTCGCCGTCGTTAACGGTGGTAAACATATATCTATTTATCAAGGTGATTTCGTTTTTGCAACCCTTAATATGAATAGGTTGATATACTTTTTTCACTTCGTACAACGCAGGATTAGGCGTTCTATCCGCTTTTACTATACCGTTGAATGCAAATACGCCCGCGTTAGGCTTTTCTCCAAAATCGCCTCCGTACAAATACCTTATTTGTCCGTCTTTAACTACTTTAATCGCTTGGTCGGCAAAATCCCATATAAACCCGCCGCAAAGTCTATCATACTTGTAGAATTCTTCCCAATAATCGCTAAAATTACCTAAACTATTACCCATACAATGCGCATATTCACATTGCATATACGGGAGGTCTCTATACTTTTTAGAAGTATAAACAACGCCGAGCGGTCTAAACACTGTCATAAAACAGTGCATCACACGCTTATTTTCGCCGATATACTTCATTTTTTGCACCTGCGCGTACATTTCACTGAAAACGTCGCTGACCTTGCAAGAAGTATCTTCTTCGTAATGTATAAATCTCGTGGTATCGATTGCAAGAACGGCTTTTCTCATTTCTACAAATGCGGTACCGAACCCCGCCTCATTGCCGAGCGACCAGCTTATTATACAAGCATGATTTTTGTAGGTATTGACCATGTTGTTAATTCTATAAATGCATTGTTCGGTCCAATACTTGCTGTTTCTCGGAATAATCATGCTTAATCCGTGTGTTTCAAGGTTATTCTCACACATAACGAGTATGCCCATTTCGTCGCATAAATCGTAGAAGGCTCTACTGTTAGGATAATGAGAGTTTCTTATTGCGTTTATGTTATTGGCTTTAATTATTTCCAAATCTTTACGAATTAGTTCTTCGGGAACCGCATGTCCGTGTTCGGGATGGAATTCGTGTCTGTTTACTCCTTTAATTTTCAACGGAATGCCGTTTAATAGAATCATCGGCGCTTTTCCGTTTTCATAACGCGTTGTTTTTATCTCTCTAAAACCGAATCTTATCGCTCGTTTATCCGTAAACTTGCCATCGATAGATAAAGTAATTTCGATTTTATAAAGATTGGGAAATTCATGTGACCAAGGTTTAAC
>CAKRAY010000095.1 GCA_934296355.1 uncultured Clostridia bacterium | reverse complement strand
GAATTCGGACATGCTTTCGCGTTCGATTACTACCTACGCAGAAAAGATCATTCCGTATCTATCGGGTCGAGCGAGACTGCGGAAACGCATAGTATGAGCATGGAGTTTTTGTGCTGGAGATTTATGAATAAGTTCTTTAAGAGTCCGGACGATTATAAATACAAGCATCTTGCCGACGCATTGAGCTTTATTCCTTACGGAGTTATTGTCGATGAATTTCAGCATATAGTATATGAAAACCCGGATATGACTCCCGAACAGCGCAATTCGGTATACCTTGAATTAGAAAAGAGGTACAGACCCTACTTGTCTTACGAAGGTATTCCTTACCTTGATAAGGGAACGAGATGGCAATTCCAAATGCATATTTACGAAATGCCGTTCTACTATATAGATTACTGTTTGGCGCAAGTGATCGCGCTTGAATTTTTGGTATTGTCTCGCAAAGATTACGATAAAGCGCTCAGCACTTATGTCGAACACGTTAAGAGAGGCGGAATGTACCCGTTTAATACGCTTGTGAAAATGGCGGGATTGAATTCGCCTTTTGGCAAAGGTGCGTTAAGAGAAATTGCGGCTGAGTCCGAAAAGATTTTGACAGAGGTGCATAAATAAAACAAGTTAAATCAACTTTTGGTAGGTAAGTATGAAATACTCTTTTCTTGCAGTTTTTAGCGTTGACAAATATGACGCCAAGTGGATAAACGTTGTCTTTCCCGACTTGCCCGGCGCGGTTACATGCGGAGTAGGGAGAGAGGACGCAATGTTTATGGCAAAAGATTTGTTGAGAACGATAATCGAAGAGAACATAATCGACGTAAGTATCGTTAAACCGTCTAGCGAAAAAACAATTAGGGAGTTATATCCCGATGGAGATATAGTTACGATTACGTACGATTCCGATTCGGGAGTGAGGCGCGAATGAAATACAAAATTTTAGCGTTGGATCACGACGATACGGTTGTGGACAGTACGAGGACGATACATTTTCCTTCGCTTATAGAAACGTTAAACGTATTGCGTCCCGATTATAGGCTATCTATGGAAGAATACGTAGAATACTGTTTCGAGCCGGGTTTTTACTCTTTTTGTTATGATATTCTTCACTTTTCGGAAGAGGAAATGAATTATCAAGTAGACCATTGGTATAGCGTCGTAAAGAGTAGAATCCCTAAGGTTTTTGATGGAATGAAGCGAATTATTACCGAATTCAAGGAAAACGGTGGCAAGATTTGCGTTGTTTCATATTCGCACAAGGACTATATTCTAAGAGATTACGCCGCAAACGAATTACCGTTACCCGACGCCGTTTACGGCTTTGAACAACCTCCCGAAAAAAGAAAACCTAACGTATGGCCCCTTGTCGATATGATGGGTGTTTTTAATGTAGAACCATCGGAAATTATTATGGTGGACGATATGAAGCAAGGCTTGGAAATGGCAAAAAAAGCGGGCGTGGACTTTGTCGGAGCGGGTTGGGCTAACGACGTAAAATCCGTGGAAGAAGTAATGAGATCGCTTAGCGATTACTATTGTAAAACTACGGAAGAATTGGAGTCGATACTTTTCTCATAATATTTCTAACTATTACATTATCAATATAAGTAGCGATGAGAGCGTTTTTTCACTTGAAAAAACGCTTTTTTTTTGGTATAATTAAGAAAAATAATTAGGAGAAAAGATGCTGGAACATCAACTTGAATTCGAAAGAGTATTTTTAAGTCCATATGCGTTAAAAAGCGAAGATTCTCGCGGTAGGGAAAAACCTATACAACCTTGTCCGTATAGAACCGAGTTTCAAAGAGATCGAGATAGAATTATTCATTGTAAAGCGTTTCGTAGATTAAAACACAAAACGCAAGTGTTTCTTAGTCCGCTCGACGATCATTATCGTACCCGACTAACCCATACGTTAGAAGTAACGCAGATTGCGAGAACCATTTCGAGAGCGTTACTTCTTAACGAAGATTTAACCGAGGCGATAGGACTCGGACACGATCTCGGACATACGCCGTTCGGGCATGCGGGAGAAAGAGTTCTCAATGCGCTTACCGGGCATTTTCAGCATAACGAGCAAAGTTTGCGCGTGGTGGAACTTTTGGAAAACGACGGAGAGGGATTGAATCTTACTTACGAGGTGCGAGACGGAATTCTTAACCATAAAAGTTCCGGACATCCGTGCACGCTGGAAGGAAAGGTCGTTTCTTACGCAGATAGAATCGCATATATAAATCACGATATCGACGACGCTATAAGAGCGGGCGTTATAGAGGAAAAAGATTTACCTGAGGATTGCGTGGAATATCTCGGTAAAACTAAAGGAGAGAGAATAAACACTTTGGTAAAAGACGTAGTCGAACATAGTTTTGGAAAGAACCTCGTTTCTTTAAGCGAAGAGGGCGACTATTACATGAATAAATTACGCAATTTTATGTTTGAAAGGGTATATTTTAACGGTAACGGAGAGCAATTACAATTAAAGGCCGACAGAATGCTTAATATGTTGTTCAAGTACTTTTTAACGCATCCCGACGAAGTGCCGCATTGCGCGAAAGTTACCGATATAACCACTGCCGTATGCGATTATTTGGCGTCGATGACCGATAATTACGCGATAAAAACGGCAGAACGTTTGTTTATTCCGGAGGGAACGCTGTGAGAGAGTTAGAAAAATTAAACGAAGAACAAAAGAAAGCCGTTTTACATACGGAGGGGGCGGTCCTTGTTTTTGCGGGAGCCGGCAGCGGTAAGACGCGTGTTTTAACGCATAGAATAGTTTATTTGATAGACGAATTAAAAGTTCCCGCTTGGAGTATACTTGCGATAACTTTTACCAATAAAGCGACTAAGGAAATGAAGCAAAGATTAGTCGACATGCTAGGCGAAAACGACGTTTGGGTTTCTACGTTTCACTCGTTATGCGTGAAAATTTTGCATAGATATGCGGAAAAACTCGGATACGGACCCAATTTTACGATTTTCGACGAATCCGCATCGAAAAAGATTCTTCAAAGGGTTATGCGTGAAAAGCATCTTGACGATGACGATAGGGATAGTTTCGCTTACCATATAAGCAAGGCAAAAAACGAGGGTAAGACTTCAGACGAGTATTTTGCGGACATAAGAGCGGTGGAAAAAGACGCAATGCTGATTTGCGAAGTTTACGACGCTTATCAATACGCGTTAAAAGATAACAACGCAATGGATTTTGACGATTTATTAATAAACTGCTACAAGTTATTGCAAACGAACGACGAAGCAAGGGAATACTACCAAAACAAATTCAAATACATACACGTAGACGAGTTCCAAGATACGAACACGATTCAATTCGAAATAGTTAAAATCTTGGCAAGCAAATGGAAGAATCTATTTGCCGTCGGCGACGACGACCAAAGCATTTACGGATGGAGAGGAGCGAATATTCGCAACATACTTGAATTCGATAAGGCGTTTCCGGACGTTACCGTTTATAAGTTGGAACAAAACTATCGTTCTTCGCAAGAAATTTTGGACTGCGCGAATAGGCTCATAAAAAACAATAAAAGTCGTACGCCAAAAACATTGTTTTCTGAGAAAAAAAGCGGAGTGAAAGTTGAATTTCTAACAAGTTCTACGGAATACGAATAGGTAGATAAGGTCGTCGATCATATTTTATATCTTAAGAGATACCAAGGATATCAAAACTGCGATTTTGCCGTTTTAGTAAGAAACAATGCGTTAACCAGATTATTCGAAACCAACTTCAAAAAAGCGGGAATAAAGTACAAAGTGTTCGGGGGATTCAAGTTCTTCGATAGAAAAGAAATACTCGACGTAATAGCGTATATGCGTATTCTTGTCAACCATCGCGATACAGAGGCAATTACGAGGGTTATTAATTTTCCCGCAAGAGGTATAGGCGATACCACGGTAGAAAAACTTATCGATTACGCTAAAAATAACGACGAAACTTTGTACGACGTTATAATGGATATAGAAAAAACAGATTTAACCGCAGGAATAAAAAATAAGATTATTCCGTTTAGAGATTTGCTCGGAGAGTTACAATTTAGAAAGGGCGGAATGAATCTTACCGATTTCGTAGAAGAACTTGTAGCGCAAGTCGGATTTGAACGCTATTATCGTTCCACCGGGAAAGAGGACGATGAAAACAGATGGGAGAATATCGAAGAATTCTTAACGTTTTTAAGCGAGAATTATAAAGACGATCAAGATACCAGTCTAGAAGAATTCTTGCAAACTTTGGCGCTCGATAACGATAAAGACGAAGAAGACGATTTCGATACCGTGGTTATAGCGACTATGCACGCCGCTAAAGGTTTGGAATTCAGAGTGGTGTTTATCGTTGCGTGCGAGGAGGGAATAATTCCTTCGGCGCAAAGTTTACGAGAAGCCAACGGAGTGGAAGAAGAACGTAGAGTAATGTACGTTGCCGTTACGAGAGCGGAGGAACGTTTATATATTTCCGCGGTAAAAGGGGTAAGAAGAAAATATAATCGTACGGAATCCGTTATGCCGTCAAGATTTTTTGCCGAAGCAAAAGGAGAACCCGTGGCGCCGATCGGATTGGAAAAACGTAATCGCTATATTGAAAGATACGACGACGATTACGAAAACGCCATACCGAAGACAATATATCCCGATTATAACGCAAAGCAGGGTTCGAACGCTTATTCGCAACCGAAGCCGCAAATACAACAAAAACCGAAGGTTTATAACGTTAACGCCGACGGCTTCAGAAGCGGAGTTAAAGTACGGCATAAAAGGTACGGCGACGGTACTGTAATAACGGTTAGCGGAAGCGGAAACGCTACTGTGGTGAGCGTCGCTTTCCCCGGATTGGGAATAAAGAAGTTTGCGCTTATGAACGCTCCGCTTGAGATAGTATAAAGAGAATAATATCGTGTAATTCGAGGTAGATTATGGATAGAATGAAAGAATTGGTTTCGTTACTTAACAAATACGCTAAAGAGTATTACGAGTTGGATAACCCGACGATATCCGACCTCGAATACGACGCTTTATATTACGAACTCGTTGATTTAGAAAACGAAACCGGAATAGTTCTACCCGATTCTCCGACTAAAAGAGTAGGCGGCGCGCCGCTTAAAGAGTTCGTACCCTATAAACACAAATTAAGATTATATTCTTTGGATAAGGCGAAAGGATACGGCGAACTGGAGCGTTATTTCGATAGATTAAATAAATTGCTCGGTTATATTCCGGAAATGACCGTAGAATATAAATACGACGGTTTGACTTTATCGATAACTTATAAAGACGGCGAACTTGTTTCCGCGGCGACAAGAGGCGACGGAACTACGGGAGAGACGGTTACAGAGCAAGTAAAAACGATTAAAAACGTTCCTCTAACAATTCCGTATAAGGGAGAAATCGAAATTCAGGGCGAAGGAATAATGCGCCTTAGCGTTTTGAAGAAATATAATCGTACGGCGAAGAATCCACTGAATAATGCAAGAAACGGAGTTGCCGGAGCAATTAGAAACTTAGATCCGAAAGTAACGGCGAGAAGAAATTTGACTTTTATCGCATATAACGTAGGTTATACTGCGGAGAATTTATTCACGTCTCAATGTCAGGTTCACGAGTTTTTAATAAAACAAGGCTTCGACGTCGACGAGGATTTTTGCACAATAAATACCGTAGAAGAGGCAAAAAACGAATTTGAAAAAATTGAGGAAAAACGTCCGAAACTTGATTTTCTTATAGATGGCGCAGTGATAAAAGTCAATGATTTGCATGTGCGAGAAGAGCTTGGATTCACCGAGAAGTTTCCGAGATGGGCGCTTGCTTATAAGTTCGACGCCGAAGAAACCACCACTATGCTTAACGACGTCGTATGGCAAG
>CAKRAY010000094.1 GCA_934296355.1 uncultured Clostridia bacterium | reverse complement strand
AAATATATCAGTGTGCTCATGTGGAGAACATATGCGGTCATCGGGCATATTCTGTTCTTGCGGACGTAACAAACACAACTAAATATTGTGGTTTTACCGGTAAGTAATACTTGGTATCGTTTCAGGTATTGTTTCGGTATTGTAAAATCTTTTGCAATAACTTTCAAAACGTGCTAAAATATCAAATATCTGCCTGTACCTCAGTAGGATAGAGGGTCCGCCTCCTAAGCGGAACGCCGTTGGTTCGACTCCAATCAGGCAGGCCAGCCGTCAGTCACTTCTTTCGTGGAGTGACTGATTTTTTTATGCCTAAGCACTGCATATATTTCTTCCACATTTTGCTTTCGCGGCGGTTTATTTTCTTGAGGTGTGGCAAAAGTTGGTCGTAGTTTACAATCCACTTATTGCCGAACTTATACTTAAATACTGTTGTGTCCGTTTTCAAAAAATCGCGTATTTCATCGGCGTGTATAAACCGGTCGCCCGTCTTGCGATGTTTGTTCCACTCTCTCGCACAATCTTTAATGCACCTTAGGGAGATTTATTACGTATTACGACAAGGTGTATAACCGATACGGGTACGACGTGCAAAAGTTAAAGATAGAAAACGGGAAGCTTGACGGAAAGGTTAAGAAGCATAAATACTACGAGGCGTACGGGAAGATACACGCAAACAGATATTCGACGGATTGCTACAGAGAGTTTTTAAAAGACGGTGTGTTAAAGAAAGGCAAGGGAATCTTGGATTATCCGACTTACGAAAGTCACTGCGCTACGAAAAAGGAGTTAAGCTTGCAACACAGTTATTTTATCCGCGATCTTGAAAAAGCGTCGGACGGTGAAAAGGAAAGAAACATATAATACAAAAAGCGGCGATAGGTAAAAGAAAAAGTCTTGTTACTTATCGCCGTTTTTTTACGGGGGTTAAGATGGATTATATCGAAGCAAAGGTATATAACGACGGAAGTCATTACGTGGGAATACCTAAAAAAGATAAAAAAGAACGCAGGGGATTAAGGAAGAAAGAAAGTCTCGCGTATATAGACGAAAAGGGGAAGCTCGCGTCTTGTGACGACGAGATATCTTGCGTTACGACGGAAAAAGGAAGAGTGCTGCAAGAAATAGAATTTAAAGGTAATACGATGGTAGCGGTAAAGAAAAAGAAAGCGGGGTTAAAGAAAGTAAGCAGGAGAGAAGTGTTCGAAAGAGTGTATAAAGAAAACTGTACGGGAAATAAGGGGAGATTAAAGGAAGAAGCGATAAAGGCGTTAAAGCCGTATTTCAAGAAAGAGAGCGAAGCGATATATTATGCGGAAGAAAACATTAAACGCAAGATAAAGAATATGTCGGTAAGACGGATACGGTGTATGAGAAAAGCAAATCTGCAGAGCTGGGATTATTTCGTAACGTTTACGTATGACGATAAGAAGCATACGGAAGAAAGCTTCAGGAAGAAGCTGACGAACACGTTGAGTCATTTAAGCAGCAGGAAAGGGTGGAAATACATAGGGGTGTGGGAACGCGGCGAGGAAACGAACAGACTGCATTTTCACGGTATATTTCATATACCGGAAGGAACGATGAAAGGCGAGTTCGAGAGCGTAAACGGATACGATATAAAGGAAAGAAGAAAGAGAGTTACGTATCAGAATACATATTTTTCGGAGCAATTCGGAAGAAACGATTTTAAGGAGATAGAGAGAAAGAGCGACGTAACGGAGGGAATAAATTATATATTGAAATACATAGAGAAAAGCGGGGAGAGAATAGTATATTCGAGGAGATTGCCGACGTTTTTTTATACGGATATATTAGAAGAAGATATAGCGACGGAATACGGAGAATACGATAACGTAAAGCTTGTATTGTTCGATGATTTCAGGTGTATAAGGGAAGGAGAGATAATAGGGGTGGTGAGCAGAGAAACGATATCAAAGCTCCGATATGCGTATTAGCGGAAGTCCGAAGAAAGGCGGATCAGCCGTTCGGACTTTCGCGCGTAGCGGGGGAAAGCTTGGTTAAGTTCAGAAGCGGGAGCGTACGGGGCGTGTGTATGGACGGCGAAGTCAAAGCGCGACGGCGCGAGCGCAGCGAGCAACAAGCGCGAAGACAAAGCCGCTTGTATTATCCATACACACGCCCCGTCGCCAAAATGATTTAATATAA
The DNA here is from genome assembly GCA_934296355.1 of uncultured Clostridia bacterium. GTDB lineage: Bacteria > Bacillota > Clostridia > Christensenellales > DTU072 > CAG-1782. The sequence goes on along the minus strand of CAKRAY010000094.1, from coordinate 3,714 downwards.
AAGCTTTTTTAAGAAAACGTTTTGTTGTTTTTTCTATATTCGCTGGGTGACTGTTTATAATATTTTTTGAACAGTCTGAAAAAGTAGCTTTCGGAGTTAAAATTTAGTTTTTCTACGATTCTGCTGATTTTTATATTTGTTTCTCTCAATAATTGAGTCGCAACGTGTAGTCTTTTTTCCGTTAATAATTCCGAAAAAGATTTGTGATAGTTGTTCATCAATATTCTCGAAGTTTGTTTCGGGCTGAGATGGAGAGTCTCGGCTAATTGTTTAAGGGTAATATTTTCTTTATAACGGTTAAAAATAATATCCTCTATAATCATTAAATAACTTTCGTTAGTAATGGTTGAATTAGAAGGTTTGCCTGTGTTTGGTATAAGATTATATAAAATCAATTGCAATAAATATATGATTTTTTGATCCGCAAATAAATCATATTGTTTGTTTGCCCGAATATTTGTGATTATTTCACAGAATTTTATAATATCGTTTTTTACGTAAGGAGCGGAATGAAAATTAAAAAGCCTTTTATAGAACTGAAATGTTTTAGGAGTCCTTCCTTTATTCTGTTTTTGAGAGAAAGAAAATAAAAATCTGTAGCTTATGCCTTCCGCCCGTATGGAAAAGTGCGGAAAAAACGGCGGAATGGTTACGATACAATCGGAATAAACAGACGGCTCGCCGTTATTTGAATAGATAAAAAGCTTTCCTCCGTCAAGAATAAACAGCTCGTATTCCGCGTGATAATGCAAGTCCTTTATCGTATCGCTCGGTCTGGTTGATACCGAAAACGTGTTGTCTACGGTGATTTTAAAAGTCGTATCACCGATCGAAAATTTGTAAATGTTTGAAACGTTCATAATTATATTTTAGTCGAGATTATACAATTGTCAATCAAAAACTGAACAAAAGAGACATTTTTAATTAAAATAGTCTCTTTGCTGTATTGATTTGGTGGAATTTAGGGGGTATAATATTCTTGAAATTAAAAATTATATTTGAAAAAAAGGAAGGACTGATAATGCCGCGCAACTTTAGCAAAAATAAATTTAACGGAATTATGTCGGCTATCTTCTCGGTTTACGATAAAAACTTAAACGTGATTGACGATAGCGTTAAGCAAATGGTGAGTTATCAATTAAAAAACGGGCTAAGCGGGTTTTACGTCGGCGGAAATACGGGTGAATGTTCCGTTTTGCCGATAAAGACAAGAAAGCAAATGCTTGAAAGCGTAGTTAATGCAAATAGCGGTCGCGGAAAAATCATAGCGCATATCGGGGCGTCGCGCATAAACGACGTTTATGAACTTATCGATCACGCAAACGAGTTGAATATCGACGCGATCGCTTCTTTGCCTCTTCCGTTGCTTCCGTATTACGATATGGACGAAACGGTAAAGTATTATCGAATTATTTCGGAAAGAAGCAAAGTTCCGGTGTTTGCTTATATAACGGGAGTTTTGAATTGCGATTTGGTTGAGTTTACAAAAAAAATAATTGAGCTTGACAATATTGCCGGACTTAAAATATCCGTTCCCGATTACTACACGTTCGGCAGGGTAAAACAGCTCGTAGGGGGAAATAAGTCTATATTAAACGGACCGGACGAATCTTTGATTTGCGGTTTGATAGAAGGCGCGGACGGCGCGATAGGTACGACTTATAACGCGTTGCCGAGGCTTGCCGTTTCTATATACGACGCATTTAAAAACAATAATACGGTTCTTGCACTTGAAAATCAAAACAAAATGAACGCGATAATCGATTTGTTTATCAACGAAAATATTGCCTGGTGGAAAACTCTTATGACTTTTGTCGGAGTCGAAGATATGGGATATACTATAGAACCGCAGAGAATGCCGACGAAAAAGGATCTTGAAATTATTAAACAAAAATTGACAGATGTCGGATTTTTTGAGTTGCTGTAACGATGATTTTCGATATACATACGCATTGTAATTGCGGGTTAAAAAGCGATTTGCCGGATGAAGAAATCGATAAAAAAAGCTTTGATTATCTGATGAAAGAATACGAATCGAGCGGTATTTCTGCCGGTGGATTCAGCTTTTATTCTTCGATTTTTTCTCCTTGCGATATATACGAAAGCAACGAATTGTTATATTGCAAAGCTTTGCGGGATAAAAGGATTTTTCAATGGTTGGTGTTGGATCCGAGACAGAAGAAGCTTTTTTCTCAAATAGAGGATAAGATAAGCGGGAATAGGGTGTTGGGAATAAAAATACACAGTATTGCCCACGGCTATGACATAAAGGAATATGGCGATAAGATTTTTTCGTTCGCAAACGAATTAAACTGTTTTGTTTTGTCCCATCCGGACAGTCAGGATGATTTGAGGCATATAGTCGCCTTTGCCGACAAATATCCTAACGCAAAGATAATAAACGCGCATTTAGGCTCTAAAGCATACGTAGATGCCATCGAGTATGCTGAAAACGGCAACGTATATACCGATACTTCCGGATGGAAGTCAAGTTTTAACCGTATTATCGAATACGCTGTTCAAAGGGTGGGTTCGGAGAAAATTTTCTTCGGAACAGACAATTATGCGTGCGGATTTCATAAGGGCAGGATAGAGTATGCGTTAATATCCGAACGCGACAAGGAAAACATTTTTTACAAAAACGCGCTGAATAATTTCGGCAAAAAGACGGAAGGATTAACGGACGACTAAAATGTTGGTAATGGAAAGAAAAGCAAGCGATAATAAGTACTTGCACAGAGATTTTCACATTTCTGCCGATAACGGTATAGAATACGTCGGGAAAAAATACGGTGACGAAGGAGTAAAGGAATTTCTTTCGGATTTTGCCCGCAGTTATTTTCAGCTTCTCGTCAAAGAATATAAAAGAGACGGGCTGAAAGCTATAGCAAAGTACATAAATAGAATCTATGAAACCGAGGAAGCGTCGGACGCGATAGAACTTGCGGTGAGCGATAAAAATCTGACAGTCAAGGTTAAATATTGCCCCGCGGTGAAATATATGAGATCACAAGGACACGTTCCGTCAAGGTGGTATAAGCTTTCGACTTTTGCGGTTTATAACCGACTTGCAATCGATTGCGGTATAAAATTCGTCGGCGGCGAATACGACGAAGAAACGGGCGCGACGGAGTTTGAGTTTATCGAGGAGAGTTAAAATGCTATCTTGTACGGAGTTTGTTCCGCTATACAGCGAGTTATTTAAGTTTTTGGATAAAAAACAGGGTAAAGACGGCGTTATGCGTTACTGGGAGCATATTTCAGATACATACGTTAGAGATTTGCTCGGCAGGTGCGTAGAAAAAGAGGGGCTGAAGGGTTGTTGGACGTACTGGAAAAAATCGCTTAATGAAGAAGCGTGCGACTTTAAGATGATGTTTGACGAAGAAAACAACGATTTTTCTATTTATATGAGCAACTGTCCTTCGAGAGCGATTATTAACAAGCTGTCTTATATGAAGCCTTATAAAGATTATTGCGGGCATTGCGCGGTATTGTATTCGAGAGTATTAAAGGAATACGGTATAGAAATGTATTTCAGCGATTATAGCAAAGTGTTGGAATGTCAATGTATCGAAAGATACAGGAAAATAGAAACTAAAAATAAAAGCGAGGTAAATGTATGAAAAAAAAGATTCTGAGTTGCTGTCTGGCAATTATTTGTTTGATAAGCGGCTTAACGGCGTGCAATCGCGAGGATAACCCCGACGATCC
>CAKRAY010000093.1 GCA_934296355.1 uncultured Clostridia bacterium | reverse complement strand
AAGACGGCAGCCTCTGTGTCCCATCATCGGGTTAAATTCGTGTAAGCCGGCGATAATCGCTTTAATTTGTTCTACGGTCTTACCTTGAGTCTTAGCGAGTTCGGCAATGTCGGCTTCTTCGGTAGGAACGAATTCGTGTAGCGGCGGGTCGAGGAAACGGATGGTAACCGGGCATCCTTCAAGCGCTTCGTACAACGCCTCGAAGTCGCCTTGTTGCATAGGTTCGAGTTTCGCTAACGCTCTTTCTCTTTCTTCTACGGTATCCGAACAAATCATTTCGCGGATAGCGTCGATTCTCTTTCCTTCGAAGAACATGTGTTCCGTTCTGCAAAGACCGATACCTTCGGCGCCGAGTTCACGCGCTTTCTTAGCGTCGCGCGGCGTGTCGGCGTTCGTTCTTACTTGCAATACGCGGTATTTATCCGCCCATGCCATAATTCTGCCGAATTCTCCGCCGATAGTAGCGTCAACGGTCGGGATAATTCCGTCGTAAATCTTACCGGTAGAACCGTCGATAGAGATAAAGTCGCCTTCGTGATATTCTTTTCCGGCAACGGTAAATTTCTTGTTCTCCTCATCCATAACGATTGCCGAGCAACCGGATACGCAGCAAGTTCCCATACCGCGGGCAACGACTGCCGCGTGAGAAGTCATACCGCCACGAACGGTAAGTATACCTTGAGAAGCCTTCATACCTTCGATATCTTCGGGAGAAGTTTCCAATCTAACAAGAACTACTTTCTTGCCGTTTTTCTTCCAAGTCTTAGCGTCTTCGGCATTGAATACGATTTGTCCGCATGCCGCGCCGGGAGAAGCCGCAAGCGCTTGCGCGATAGGAGTTGCGCTCTTTAACGCTTTAGCGTCGAACTGAGGATGTAATAAAGTGTCTAAGTTACGAGGATCGATCATAAGAACCGCTTGTTCTTCGGTAATCATTCCTTCGTCGACTAAATCGCAAGCTATCTTCAATGCGGCCTTAGCGGTTCTCTTACCGTTACGAGTTTGGAGCATATAGAGGTGACCGTGTTCAACGGTGAATTCCATATCTTGCATATCGTGATAGTGGTTTTCGAGAATTTGGCATACTTCTTTGAATTGTTTGAACGCTTCGGGGAATTTGCTTTCCATTTCGGAAATGTGCATAGGAGTACGTACTCCTGCAACGACGTCTTCGCCTTGCGCGTTGGTAAGGAATTCGCCGAACAATCCGTTAGCGCCGGTAGCGGGGTCACGCGTGAATGCAACGCCTGTACCGCAGTCGTCGCCCATGTTGCCGAACGCCATCATTTGAACGTTAACAGCGGTACCCCAACTATACGGGATATCGTTATCACGACGATAAACGTTTGCTCTCGGGTTATCCCACGAACGGAAAACGGCTTTGATCGCTTCGAATAGTTGTACTTTCGGGTCGGACGGGAAGTCGCTTCCTATCTTTGCCTTATATTCGGCTTTAAATTGATTTGCAAGTTCTTTGAGGTCGTCTGCGGTAAGTTCTACGTCTTGTTTAACGCCCTTTTCCTTTTTCATTTTGTCGATAAGTTGTTCGAAATACTTCTTACCTACTTCCATAACGACGTCAGAGAACATTTGGATGAATCTTCTATAGCAGTCCCAAGCCCATCTTGCGTTACCGGATTTTTCCGCCATAACTTTAACGACGTCTTCGTTAAGACCGAGGTTAAGAATCGTGTCCATCATACCGGGCATAGACGCTCTTGCGCCGGAACGAACGGATACGAGCAAGGGATTCTCTTTGTCACCGAATTTTTTACCGGTGATTTCTTCCATTTTTTCGATATACTCCATGATTTGCGCTTGAATCTCGGGGTTGATCTGCTTGCCGTCCTCATAGTATTGAGTACAAGCTTCCGTGCTGATCGTAAAACCTTGAGGAACGGGCAATCCGAGATTAGTCATTTCTGCGAGATTTGCACCTTTTCCACCGAGAATTTCACGCATGTTAGCGTTACCTTCTTTGAAAAGATAAACATACTTTTTCATCCTAAATCCTCCTAAGAATTTTTATGTTAAATAATTTTTTTCTCAAAATTTTTAAAGAATCGAATCGCAAACGAATGTCATCGATCGATAGTATTATAATATATAAAAAAGATTAAATCAAGTATTTTTTTATCATTTACTTATAGCGCGGGCATAAGATTTCTTTGACTGTTTATTCTTATTCCCAAATTGTTTTTCAGCAAAGCGCAAACGCGGTTTAACGCCGCGTAAACTTCGCTTATCTCATACTGTAAAGTTTGTAATTCTTCTATTTCGGCTTGTGAAACAGCGTGTAAAACCTCGTAAACGCTTTTCTCGGACTTGGAAACGGAAGTATAGTCCGTTCCCGTTCGCTCGGCGCAAAAAACGGCGAATTTCAAACAACACGCCGCCGGCGCGACTTCTCCGTAAGCGATTTCGTTCATTATTTTTAACAAAAAAACGAACTCCTCGGCCGTCTCTTCGTCGTTTCTAAAACACTTTTCCGTGAGTTCGAAGCAAAAAACTGCCGCTATGTTTTTACCTAATTCCTTCCAGCAAGGAAAAAAGTTATCCGTACATTCCACGCCGCTAAGCACTTTGCCTATCTTCGATTCGTTATATGTAAATTCGCCGAAAGTAAAAATCGTGGCGTACGCTTTGAGTTTTGCGCTCGTCTTTCGTACGCCTCGCGCTACCAAAGTAATTATTCCGTAGGGCGTCATAACGTTAAGTAATTTATCCGAGTTCTTGTAGTCGGTCGCTCTTAGTATTATTCCCTGCGTTTTATTCATTTTTTCTATTCTTTATTTTCGTCTTTTTCGTTTAATGCGTTATAAAGCATAAACATTCCGGCATTGCCCGTTCTTTCGAACTCTTTCCAGACCATATCTCTAAGATCTTTGCTCACGTTCCACCTCCGTTACTTATATGGTGGACCGTTTTTCGTTCGTTTATACCGCGCTCGACTAATCTACGTCTTTAGGATCGTACCCGAGTTCTTTCATTAGCCTATCGCTTCCGCGCCAATCGCCTTCTACTTTTACGAATAACGTAAGAAAAATCTTCGTTCCCGTAATATCTTCGAGATCTTGCCTTGCATAAGTGGCGATTTTCTTTATCATCGAACCGTTTTTACCGAGGATAATCGGTTTATGCGCGGCTTTTTCGCATATAATATCCGCGCTTATGTCAATTATTTCGCCGCTTTGGCGGTATTCGTATTGTGTAACTTCCACGCCTATGCCGTAAGGAACTTCTTTATCTAAAAGGCGTAACGCTTTCTCCCTGATTATTTCCGCCGTCATAAAGCGCATGTTTTTATCCGTGTATTGTTCGTCGTCGTAATACTTTACGTGTTCGGTTAATAGTTTTTTTACTTCTTCGATTAACGGTTCGAGGTTTCTTTTGCGCAATGCGCTTATAGGTACGACCGCGCTCAGTTTAGTATACTTATTGAGTTCCGTTAAAATCTCAAAAACCTTTTCTTTGGTAACGTGGTCGGTTTTGTTGACCGCCACCACTACTTTCTCGCCGGAGTTCAAATAACTCAAAACGTGCGTTTTATCGCTTTCGTCGAAACCTTTTTCGCAGTCTACCACATAAATAACGCAATCTACGCCTTCCGTCGCCGCTTGCGCGCTCTTCATCATGTATTCTCCGAGCGTGTTTCTGGGTTTATGCAGTCCCGGGGTATCTATAAACACTATTTGAACGTTTTCTTCGTTATATATTCCGAGAATCTTGTTTCTTGTCGTTTGAGGCTTCCAACTGACTATAGAAACCTTTTCGCCTACCAAAGCGTTTATAAGCGTACTTTTTCCCGCGTTAGGTTTTCCCATGATTGCGACAAAGCCCGATCTAAACTCGCCGTCACCGTCCTCGCTATCGTTTTCTTCTTGTAACGCGCTTAATTCGCTTTCGTCATAAGGAATATCTCTCGTTAATCCCATACCGCTAAGAATGGTTTCCGTTATACTTATCATTTCATGTTCTTCTTCTTCGGTAGCGTGGTCGTATCCTAACAAGTGTAACATTCCGTGACAAGTAAGAAACGCCGCCTCGCGTCTTACGCTATGTCCGTATTCCCGCGCTTGTTCTCTACAACGCTTTTCGCATATTATAATCTCGCCGAGCATTACGGAATCGTCTTCGGCGTTAATATCCATAGGGTAGTCTTCTTTCTTAATCGGGAATTTTATTTCTTCTATATTCTGAAAACTAAGGACGTCCGTCACTTTATCTATGTCCCTCTCGTCCCTATTTATCTCTCTAATCTCGTTTTCATCTACAAGACTTATTTCTACGTCTAAGTCTTCAACCTTCGTTTCAAAGTGTTTTGCCACCGCTTTAACGGTATCGTAAATCAGTTTATCGTATTCTTTGTTATAGTCGTCGTTGTAAATTCTTATCATATCGTCTTTTCTTTTTTTATTTGTCGTATTTTATTCTTTGATGATACAAACTCGGAATGGTTTTTACGAGCGTGTCTTCGATTACTTGTAAATCTTTAAGCGTAAGCGGGCAATCGGTAAACTGTCCGGAATCTACTTTCGCTTTAATCAAGCGATGAATAAACTCGCGGAAGTTCCTCTCGTCTTTATCTACTCCCTGAGATCTGGTCGCCGCTTCGACGGTATCGACTATCATCACGAGTCCGCTTATTTTCGTACTGGGTTTGGGACACTTATAACTAAAATCGCTGTTTGCTATTTGTTCGTCCGTATATCCTCTCGTTTTATTGAAGAAGAAGCCTACGGTTGTTTGTCCGTGATGTTCTTCGGCAATTCTCGCAAGTTCTTCGGGTAAACCGCAAGATCTGATTAAATGAGCTCCGTCAAGCGGGTGACGTGTTATCAAGGCTACGCTGACTTCGGGAATATAGTCGTCGTGAGGGTTATAGTCGGTCTGATTTTCGGTAAAGCATATAGGGTTACGCAATTTACCTACGTCGTGGTAGCACGCTCCCGCCCTTGCCAAAGTGACGTTTTCGCCTATCGCTTGGGCGCATGCCTGAGCCAAGTTCGCCATTGCCAACGAGTGGTTATACGTTCCCGGAGCCTCTTTTGCCAGTCTTGACATCAACGGAGCGTCGGGAGAACAAAGTTCTTCCAACCTAAACGTACTGTACATTCTGAAAACCACTTCGAAAACGGGCAACATGACCATAAATACGGCGAGTCCGGAAATAAACGATACGAACGACCAAACCGCCGCTTGCAATGCTTCTATCGGGGTTTTGAAAGTTTCTATCAGCCCCATAATGAACGTCAAAGGGAACGCCACAAGCGCGCTTACGCAAAAACCTTTGACGAAGAAAGACAATCTCGTATATACGTTTTTCGATAACAAAATCAAAACCGCTCCGCCGAGAATTTGCGTCAAAGAAACGTTGAGTACGCTCATTAAATCGTGGCTTATGCCGGAATAAACGCTATAAATAATATAGAATCCGCAAACCGCTATCGTATTGACGTATAACGCTATGTCGTTGTTTATCAAAACGGCGATTAATAAACCGATTATGCAAATAGGCGCGAGATAAAGCGACACATAGTCCGCAACGGTGATGCAAATCAAATAAGTAAGCGCTATGGCGAGTATTATTACGAGTAATTCTTTGAAGAAATCGAAAGTTTGTCTTCTTTTGAAAAAGTAAAAACAAGCGATCGAATTAAACAAGAAAAACAAAACGCCGCCGAGAGCCGCTATTCTGCCTGCGCGTGAAAAGACTTCCGCCATAGTGTAATCGGAAACTACGGCGTATACTAACGCCATCAAAAAAGGTAACGCGAACGCCGCGACCAAAATTATTATTTCCGCTTTTATAACGTCGAACTTCGTTAACGCCGTTTTTCTCTCTTTGTATTTCGGATTTTCGGGAAACTCTTTAATATCGGTCTTTCCCGAAC
>CAKRAY010000092.1 GCA_934296355.1 uncultured Clostridia bacterium | reverse complement strand
CAAACTCTGTTTGATTTATATTATTCTCAGTCCGAATAACGAAAAATCGCTTACAACGACGCTTTGTCGAGAAGTTTTACGAACGGCTTGGATAAAAACAAGGGTATGCCCAAGCATAGGCATATCGCTCCGTCTACGAATACGAACGAGTTGTAAAGGAACGACCAAGCGACCGCCGAATAATTCGGGTCGCCGCTTCCGAATACGTAAATTCCGCTGATAACGTGAGAGAAGTATCTTATTATCAACGCGACGCATGCGCCCGCGAAGAAAAACGCCGCGTCAATAACGTCGACTTTTTTCAAAGCGTTCTTTTCGGCGAGTTTGTTTTTGATCTTTTGCGGTAAACCGGTTTCGAAGAAAAGTCCGGTAAGACCTATCGCCATGAACGCAAACGGATAGTCTGCCAAGAATTGCATCGGGTGTATGAACCAAGGCGCTTGAATGAACTGTAAAATAGAATATACGAACCCGATCATAAGACCTTTCCTGATGCCGAACATGTAAGAGTAAAGCATTATAGGTAAAAGGCTCGCAAAAGTAATCGAGCCGCCTTGCGGTAGTTTGAAAATCGAAACGTACGATAAAGCGAAACTCAGTCCTATGCAAAGCGCGCCGTAAACGACTGACTTAGTGTGGTTACAGTCTTTTTTCTTTCCGATTAGAAAAGCGACGAGAAGTTCCGCGATAAGCACGAAAACGGTAGTGACGTACAAACCTACTTTTTGCGAAACGTCGTCTCCGTTCGAAGCGATGAATCCGACTACGAGGAATGCGATTCCCAGTCCGACGATTACCGCCGCGGCAACGTACTTAAAGATGTTTAACGCGCGCTCTTTTTTGGTTAGAGCCAGCGAAAAACCGACGATTGCGCATACGCCAACCGTCACGGCAAGAACGACAAAAACGATAAACAGGTTTTTGTCAAGTCCCATGTACTGATCCATAGTGATGCTCCTTTTGGGGGCCGAACATAAAAATACCCAAGCGCGTTAATACGTCGGCTTGGGGTACGGCTTCCTTATCCGCCGCGAAAGCGGACAAGTTCGAAGGGTCTGATCTCAGGCTTTTTAGCCACCCCCAGCAATATAAAATAGTTTATTTATGAATACCTTAATAAGGTTTTCGGAACCCCATTAAAGGCTTTCAACAAATCTAAAAATCCGTTCTAACGCCTTTGTAAGGCTAGGCATACTGTAAGCGTAACTGATTCTTATATAGTTTTCTCCCGACGCGCCGAAAGCGTTTCCCGGGACGACAGCCACCGACTCTTTATCGAGCAAAGCGGAAGCGAATCGTTCGCCGGTATACCCGAAATTTTTTACCGACGGGAATACGTAGAACGCGCCTTGCGGTTCGAACGTTTCGAACCCGAACTCTTTCAACGTATTGTATACGTACCGTCTTCTCATATCGTATTGAGAGCGCATTTCGTTAACGGCAAGGAAGCCGTTAGAGAGTTCTTCTTCGAGAATAGCCGCGCCCGCGTATTGGGCGGGAGTGGGCGCGCACATTATGGTATACTGATGTATTTTGTACATCGCGTCGCAAATAGGTTTGGGCGCGAGTACGTATCCGAGTCGCCAACCGGTCATTGCGAAAGATTTACTGAATCCGTTAATGACCGCCGTTCTTTCTTTCATACCGTCTATCGACGCTATCGATACGTGACCGGATTCGTTGTAAGTGAGTTCCGAATATATCTCGTCGGAAATCACGAACAAATCACGGGCGATTACGATTTTCGCGATACTAAGTAACTGTTCTCTCGTCATTATCCCGCCGGTCGGATTGTTCGGATAGGGCAACACGAGAATTTTCGTTTTCTCGGTAATTACCGCTTCGAGAGAGGAGGGCGTGAGCGCAAAGCCGTCGTTTTCGTAGCACGGTACGCTTACCGGCGTTCCTCCCGCAAGCATAACGCACGGCGAGTAACTTACGTAGGACGGGTCGGGAATCAGAACTTCGTCCCCGGGTTCTATCGTCGCCCTCAGCGCGAGGTCGATCGCTTCGCTCGCCCCTACGGTTACGATAATCTCTTTCGCATAATCGTATTCGAGCGAGTAACGCTTGGCGTAATAAACGGAAATCAATTCGCGCAGGCGTGGCATTCCGCAGTTGCTCGTGTATTGAGTAAGTCCTTTTTGAATGGACCTGATCGCGGAGTTTCGTCCGAGCCAAGGCGTGTCGAAATCGGGTTCGCCTACGCCGAGAGAAATAGCGTTTTTCTTTTCGGAAACGATGTCGAAAAACTTTCTTATCCCCGACGGCTTGATTGCCTTTACGGTTCCGTTAACGAACTTATCGTAATTCATCAAGCGTGTACGGGCAAGCGATTAATGCCCGTTTCTCCGTTCATTATAACGCCGCTTTCCTTGTATTGTTTCATTATAAAGTGCGTGGTGGTTCCTATCACCGATTCTATCGTGGACAGCCTTTCGCTCACGAACAAACTCACGTCGCGCGCGGTCTTGCTTTCCAACGTGATTGCGAGGTCGTAAGTTCCGCTGACTAAATATACGGCTTTTACTTCCGGGAATTTATAAATCTCTTCGGCAATGGCGTCGTATCCGCTTCGCGCCTGAGGCGTAACTTTTACCTCGATAAGAGCGTCAATAAATTCTTCTCCCGTACGCTCGGTGTTGATTATGGCGGCATACTTAACGATAACGCCCCTTTCTTCGAGAGAGGAAATCGTTTCGCCGACCGTCTTTTCGTCCGAACCGACCATTTTGGCAATATCGCAACGAGTGTAACGAGCGTCTTCTTTTAGCAGTTGAATTATCTTTTTTTCGAAAATATCCATAGCCGACCTCACTTTTTTTCAAGTATAGCACGATAAAAAGAATTATGTAAACTCATTTACGTCAAGAAAACTTAAAATAATTTTTTTTGTTTACGCTATAATTGTGTTTTTCTACGTTGTTTGTTATAATATATGTTATGAAAAAGGAAAAAGGAATATCAAAAAAAGACAAAGCGCGTAACGGTTTGAATCTCGTCGGACGCAAACTCGCCAAAGAAAAAAAACCGAGTAAACCTCTGTCCCCGAAAAAGAAAAAAATCATTATCGCCGCGATATCTTCCGTTTTGGTTATCGCCATAGCGTTGCCGCTTTGTTTGCATTTTCTCGTTTTCAATAAGCCGAAAGATTATTTTGCATACTTCAATAATTTTTCCTCCGCCGACGCCTCGTCCTTAGAATGTACTTTGACCCTCGGCTCGGGTACGACAGTGTCCTCGTACGACCCCGACGACGACGTTTACATTACGGTAAAAGAGTACGTCAACCCGATATCGGGCAAGGTCTATCAACTTTACGGACTCGCTTCGGAAACAAAAGAGTACGTCGTGCCGGTTTATACGAAAATTTTGGAAATAAAAGGAGATTACGCCGTCGTCGCAAGACCGCTAGATGGCAATCCCTATTCGGTTAGTTACGTCACGGGACTTATCCGTTTCAGAGGCGAGGGAATTAATCATCCCGTGGAAATGACCGATTTCAAAATATCTTACACTTCGGGCGCAAACCAGTTTAAGTTCGTCGGAGATTACTTCGTGGTATACGGCGACCTCGAAAACTATTCGCCTTTGTCCGATTACGTTACTTTTTACGAATATAAGAACCTGGATACTCCTTACGAGAAATTCAGATTAAGACAAGGATACAGCAGTTCGGCGGTTTCATACTACGATTTTATCGCGTGCGGCGATTATATAGCCGCTTACGATACCGACAAAGCGTATTTCTTTAACTTAAATACAGATTCCCCGTTTAACGGCTATTTGGAGCCGGTGTCTACGGGCGAGTTCGTGGCGTTCCCGTATCTTACTTCGGAAGAACTTGCCTCGTTCGATAGAAAAATGAAAGTTTACTATATGGGTAACGGCTGGTTTGCCCGTTGCGCTTACTTGCGCGCGGCTAACGAGTTCAACGGTTACAACGTTTGTTTGAACGAGGGCGGTATAACGTACTATCTGCGTTCGAGGACGGATTTTTATAACGTGATAACCGGTAATACCAGGTCGTTTAACCAACTTTTGTATCTCTACGGCGTGGCGAACGAATATACCGAAGAGTATTACACCGAAGCGTCCTATCTTTACGGCAATTTGAAAGATAAAAACGTTATCGGCGCGGAGAAATACGATTTGCCGTACGTCAACCCTTCGCGTATGGTTAAACAAGGTTATTCTATAGTTTACTTCGGCTACTTTCCTTATTATCAAAACGAGAGATTCGAAGTGTATACCGAAGCGACTTTCTGTATTATGAACTCCGATATGGAAATCGGTTTGGTAGAAAACGCCATTATGCCGGTTTCCTACGTCGACGGAGTGGGAATATCAAACGGCGACCCCGATTATCCCTCGCCGGTAGGCGACGCGGTTTGGTATGACCGCAACATGAAACAAAATACGCTTTTGAGCGGCATTACGGGAATAGAGGTCTATACTCCGAGTTACGGCGACCGAAACGGCGTGATTTCGTTAAGAACCTATAAAGAGGGAAGCAATGTGAAACAGTCGTACGGAGCAAGCGATTTGAACGGAACGGTCATTGCCGAATATGTCTACGACGAGTTGACGCCCTTTAATTGCGGGTACGCTATCGGCGCGATTTATAACGAGAAAGAGAAAAAAGTCGCTTACTATCGTATCGACAAACAAGGAAAAACTACGCTTATCGAAGACGAAATAACCGGCGTGTATCAAAACTTCTACGCGTATAAGTCCGGCGGTAAGTACGGCTTGAAAAATTATGCGGGCGAAGTCGTTTTAAGCGCGAAATGCAGCGTCGTTAACGTTATAGACAAGGTAATGAAAGACGGGAGAATAGTATCGAGTACGGTAAGCGCGATAATCGACGACAGATGTCTGGTTTACGTAGCGAAATAGAGGAACATTAAATATGATAACGAAAGTAGGTAAAGAAGAAATTCTCGACGAATGCGCCGAGCTGATCAGAAAAGGAGAAATAGTAGCCTTTCCGACAGAAACCGTTTACGGCTTGGGCGGGAACGCCCTTAACGAATCGGCGGTAAAGAAGATTTACGAAGCGAAACAACGCCCTTCGGACAATCCGTTCATCGTACACGTTTACGATATGAGCGATATCGACGAAGTGGCGTATTTATCTAATGAAGCGGAACAAATTTTCCGTAGATTCACGCCCGGTCCGCTGACTATCGTTTTACCGAAGAAAAGCATAGTTCCCGATTGCGTTACCGCGGGACTGAATACCGTAGGAATAAGAATGCCTTCGCATAGTTTAGGCAGAGAGTTTCTGAAAAGATGCGCTTTACCCATAGCCGCGCCGAGCGCGAATAAATCGAAAAGAGTCAGTCCGACTACCGCCGAACACGTTTTCGAAGATATGAACGGCTTGATTCCCGCCATAATAGACGGAGGACAGTGCAGCGTAGGTATAGAAAGCACGGTTTTAGGCTTATTCGACGAGCCTATCGTTTTACGCCCGGGCGCAATAACCGCGGAAATGCTCAAAGAGTTTTTGCCGAACGTTAAAGCGTATAAAAGAAAGCCCGACGAAGAACTGAAAGTAGTTCCCGCTCCGGGAATGAAATATAAACATTACGCGCCCATAGTGCCGTGCGTACTGTACGCAACACCCGAAAGCGGCGCCGCCGAATACGCAAAACGTTCCGCCCAAGGACTTAATCCCGTAATTCTCGCTAAAAGCGCGGATTGCGTTAAACTGCTTCGTTTGACCGACGGGAAAAACATAGTTTCGCTCGGCGATACCGACGAAGAGTTTATGCGTAACATATTTTCGAGTTTGCGTATTTACGAAAAAACCAACGGCTATATTATAGTGCAAGCCTTAGGTAGCGAAGGTATCGAAGGCAGCATAATGAACAGACTTATTAAATCGAGCGAGGGTACGATTGT
>CAKRAY010000091.1 GCA_934296355.1 uncultured Clostridia bacterium | reverse complement strand
ATAGTCCGCAAGATTTACCGCGGAAAGTTTGCTTTCTCCCGAATAAACGGCGTCTTCGGCAAAGTCGATAACGGTCGTTTTTCCGTCAACCGGCGTGATTTTTTGTATCTCTACCGCAACGGATTCGGTCGAATCGGTCATTATGAAACCTATCACGGTATTTTCCGCCGTGTTCGACAAGCCATACTCAGGCACGTTGCCGTTTTTATCGGCGACGGAACCGAATTTGTAGCCGAACTTATTCCATTTCAGCGTGACTCGAACCGTTTGTCCGGGGTAATAATAACCGTTGCCGCCTACGGACACGGTCGCTACGTCGCTCATCGCGACGTCGGCTAAACCTACGGACGCTTGCAAGCAATATCTGATAAAGTAAGTAAGCGAAGTTTTACCTTCGGACACGCTCTTTCCGTCTATCGGATAATATATGCCGTTACCGTCGTTCAAGGGCGAATCGTTGGTGTTCATCACGAACGCTTTATACGGTTCTTTCGCGTTTATTTCCATCCCGTAACCCTTTTCCTCGGAATAAACGTAGTTTACGTTCGCTTTTGCCGCGGGGTTTTCGTCCGCATATAAGAGATTACCGATTTGGTTATGCGCGTAAGACGAATAGTCGTTTAACGAAAGCACGTACCAGGTGTTTTTCGAATCGCTTACTCGCGTGCCGCATATACCGTAATAATTGCCGCTTGCGTCGACTTCTATCGAGCCGTCGTAAATGCAATTTACGATAGCCGCCGTACCCTCCGCCGTGCCTACCAAGCCGCAGGCAAGCGAACCGCCTTTTACCGTGACCGACGAATAAACTCCGTCGATTTTGCCGCCGACCATATGTCCGACAAGCGAACCTACGCCGTTACCGCCGCCGACTTCGCCGTCGAAACGCAGATTTTTCAGCAAGAAATTGCTTCCCGTATAGCCGAAGAAACCTACGTTATCGGTGCTTATGCCGCCCGAGACAAGCCTCGAACCTATGATTTTTACGTTCTTTATCGAGTAATTACCGTCGCTGAACATTATACCGTCGAACATATAGTTCGTGGTTTTGACGCTGTCTTCGAACGCGCCGATAGAGTACGTGCTCGCGCCGTTAAAGTCGATATCGTTCATTATTCGGAAGTATTTACCGCTATAAGAAGTTTGCATCGCGAGTATGCTTAACGTATCGAAATCGTTTTTATCGTAGATGCGGTAGGGATTGTTTTGCGAACCGTTATCGTCCGTAGACAAATAATCTCTGCCATAAACGTCGACTCTGGAACTTCTTTCCACGCGTTCGTAAACTCTCGAATCCGTTTCCGTCCAAATTATCAAACCCTCGGGCAAATAGCCGTAATACGCGTCGTACTCCGCGTTGTAAGTTTGCTCCTTGAACGCTCTGTATTCGTCCGGACCGTCGCTGTAAAAATAACTTCTCGACTTGGCGAAAACTTCGTTCTCCTCGTCGCTTACTCCGGGCCATGCCGAGTAGGAAATTTCGTCGCGATTGTAAAAAGTTTTCGTTATAGTGTTTTCGCCGGTACGAATGAAACAAATCGCGCCCGCGTCCGTAACGCCTTTCACGCCCGCTCTTACCACGCAGTTAGACACGATTTTTTCGTTAGAATACGCGATACCGCCGACCAAATTGCCCTCGACGTAGCCGTAGATATAACAGCCGTTTATTTTGCCTTTATTGAAGGTCGCTATGCCGCCGACCTTACCCGCGCCGACGATTATGCCGGACGAAAACGAATAGTTTATCGCGCCCGACTCGTTGTTTTCGTTAACGATTCCGCCGAGTTCGCTACCGCGTAATTCGCCATCGTAGAAAGAGAGGTAGATTTTGCCGTTGTTTTGCAAAACCAGTCCGCCGCCGCGGTCGCCCGCAGTCAAATCAACGGAAGAATAGCACCATTCTATCGCCGTTTTGGCGTCGGTTACCAATGCGAAAGACGCGCCTTCGTAAGAAGCGGATATTTCGCCGCTTAACGAAAGGTTCTTTATTTCCGCGCCGCTCGCGTCGAGGAACAACGCCACGCGTTCGCCGTTTGCTTTTATTCCGCTTATCGAATAGCCGTTGCCGCTAAAAATGCCGCAGAATCTCTTTACGGGAGAAAACTCGCCCTTTAACGTGACGTCGTCGGTAAGCGCGTAGGAAAGTCCTTCGTACCCGTTGTAGTCGTTGCACAGTATGGTAAAATTCTTCATCGCTTGCGCGGTTTCTATACAATAAACGCCTTCTCTTACGGAATCGAAAAAGAAACGCTTATATACGCTTTTATCGGTTACGTATTCCGCGTTGGTCATAGGATAGTAACCGCTATCCGTATCCATGGGAATGCTTAGCCAATTCGCGTTGATTTCCTTTCCGTCGCAAAGTGCGACCGTAGAAACGTACTTCGTACCCGCCGTATGTTCGGTGGTTGCCGTTAAGTCCTCGTTAACTCTTACGTCTTCGAAATTATATATCGCTTGATCGGTTCCGCACGCCACGGCGTCGAAATTGAATTTATCTTTGCTCATAGACGTATCTTCGGTAAATTCGCTTGCGTTAACGCCGCAAATTAAAGTAATCGCGGATTCGTTATAGCCGACCGCGCCTCCGAGATAATTTACGCCTTTGATTGCGCATATAGAAATAAAGTCTTTTACCGTAACTTCGCTTGCGGCTCTTCCTATAATGCCGCCTACGTAATTTCTACCCGAAATCGTCGCGGTAGCGGTAGCCGACTCGTAGTCGGCAACGGCGGATTCGGACGCTATTATACCGATAATACCGCCTACGCCGTTCGATTTTTCCGCCTTGATTTCTCCTTCGTTAAGAAGTCCGAAGCCGCCCGAGCCCGCGGCAACGCAAGAATATCCTATAATTCCGCCCACGGCAACCGCTCCGTTCGCGGAAGAAGTAACTTTGCCGTAATTCGCCAAGTTTTTATATTGCGCTTTACCGTTTACCGCGCCTATAATTCCGCCCACGTTGTTTCCGCCGCTTATCGCGCCGTAATTGCGAACGTTCGTCAATACGATTTCGCCGCTCGCGTCGGTCGTTCCTATAATTCCGCCCACGTTGTCTTTGCCGCCGACCGAACAGTAATTGACCGCGTCGGAAATTTTTACCGTACCGTACGCGTTGCCTATCAACGCGCCGACGTCGTTTGCCGAATTCACTTCGCCTTTAAGCGTAACGCCCTTGAATTCCGCGTTTTGCGCCGCCGAGAAAAGCGCGTTACTGCCGACAAACGCGATTTCATACCCGTTACCGATAAGTCTGCCCGCAAATCTAACGTTTTCCGCGCCCGCCGAATCGATTTCGCCAAGCGACAAAGCGTTACTTAACGAAACGGTATGGTTTTCGTAATCGTAAAGTCGAGAGTTGCTTACGAAAAGTTTCCATTGCTCTTTCGTAGAAATCGTAAACTTGTTTTCCGCTTTGTCGTGACTATCGAAAAGCAATCTTTCAAAGTAAGTTTTATATGCGTAATAATTGTTCGAAAAGCGATTTGCGCAGAGAAAATCGGGCGCGTAAACGTAGCCGTAGCCCAAATCGTAATCTAAACGGGACATGCCGTTAATTTCTACGCCCTCGTCGCTTAAAAAGTCGTATAAAGATGAATTTTTGAACGCTTTATCGCTAAGCGAAGCGTTTTTTCCCGAGCAAAGAGTTTGCGTGGCGTTTATGGCGTAAACTCTCGCCGAATTTCCTATTTTGCTAAGGTCGCCTACTATCGCTCCCACGTTGGTTTTGGCGACGGTTTTAATTTCCGAATCGACGTAACTGTCGCAAATCGAGCCTTCGTTAAGTCCGACCATACCGCCGAGCGTATTGCCTACGGCGTAAGCGGAAGCGTCTATCGCGCCGAAATTAACGCAAGAAACGACGTTTCCCGTTTCGGTGTTTCTTCCCGCAACGCCGCCCGCGCAATAGGCGAACTTTATCGTTCCCGTATTTACGCAAGAAACGATTACGCCCGCGTTTTCTCCCGCGATACCGCCCGCGCTCGCGCCGGTAAAGTTATCGCCCGAAGCGGCGAGAGTTACTTCCGAAACACATTCTTCTATTCTTCCTTTATTCACGCCGGCAACGCCGCCGACAATTTTACCTTTTGCCGAACCTTTTACTATAAGATTCCTTACCGTACCGTTGCTGCCTAAATAACCGAACAGTCCGCTTTCAGTACTTTCGACGTTGTAAGTAACGGTATGTCCGTTGCCTTCTACCACGCCCTCGAAGTTCGTCCTTTCGGTGCCGACGGGAACAAACGTTTCGTCCGTAACGACTATATCGCTCATCACGCGATACACTGCGCCTAACTTATTATCGCCCGCGGCAACTTCCTTAGCGAGGCTCACGAGAGATTGTTCATCCGATATATCGATAACTTCTTGCGCGCAGGCGGTAAAGCCGGTCCGCATAGAAAAAAGCGCGGCAAAAAGCATAATTATCGCAATCGTCAATAAAACAAATCCAAGTCGTTTAGTTTTAGTCATTTATTCCTCGCATACGCGTATACGCGCACATAATTATATATTCTATAATAACATAGCAAAACTTATAAGGCAAGGGGTAAAGGAAAATTTTCGTACGCTAACATTTTCCTCGTTCTTCCTCGCCAATTGTCGCGTTTAAGCGTTTTCCCTCGGCAAAAAAAATAACTACCCGAATTTTTTTAGTAAAAAACCTCTCTTGTCGTCGATTTTTGTGGTATAGTAGATTTATGTTAATTACCGAAATCATAGCCAAAAAGAATCTATATACGATACGAATCGGCGATAGTTTTTACGACGTTTGCGAAGAGTGTTACCTTACCTCGGGATTGAAAGCGGGAACGAGCGTGACGGACGCGGAACTTTCCGCCTTGCTCGAAAACAACGAGTATATAATTTGCCGCAATTATCTTTTGAAACAAATCTCGACTTACTATAAAACGGAAAAAGGCTACCGCGACAAACTTTACGAAAAAAAGTTTTCTTACCCGGCGATAAAAAAGTCGATAGACTACGCGTTAGACAAAGGTTACATAAACGACCGCCGTTTTGCGGAAAGATATTACGAACGTTTTAAGACGAAAAAAGGCAAAAACCTGATTATATCGGAATTGAAAAATAAAGGGGTTTCGACGGAGAATTTAACGTTTTTGTCTGACGTTACCGCAAACGACGATATCGCAACAAATTTAGCGCGAAAATATATGAAAAACAAAGAAAAAAACCTCGAAACCAAAAATAAACTTATTCGTAGTCTTGCCTCGAAAGGTTTCGGATTCGAAGAAATCTACCGCGCCGTTAACGAGATTTTTTCCGAATTTTAACATTTTTTACGCAATTTTTTTAATGCTTTTTTCTTAAGAATTCGCATTTTGCGTTTTGAAAACAAATGTGTTTATATGTGCAAATTCGCATATTTACATGTGTAAATCTAAGCGTTTAACAAGCGTTATCTTTTACGAAAGTCAGACGTTTTTTTTGCAAAAAATATTGACACTTACATAAAATAAAAGTATAATATTATTGATAATTATAATATAAAAAATATTGGGAGCACTTTATGGCAAAGAATAACAGAGAATACGTAACACCCGTCGAAGAAAACAAACCCGTGGTCGAAGAAAGAAAAAATATCGACGAAACCGAGTTACAATCTTACTACAACGACGCATATATCAAAGAAAGAGAAAGACTTAACGCTATGTTCGGTCGCGTAGACACGTACCCCGTTGTGCAAAAAGAAGTAGTCTATAAAGAAAAAGAACCCGATTACAGCAAATACGTAACTATGGACAAATATAAGAAAAAATCGAGAGCCGTAGGTTGGCTTGCGTTCTTCTTCACGGTTGCCGCTCTTGCCGCTATCGCGCTTGCGGTAATTCACTTCGTTCCGAGCGTAGGAGAATTGTTAGGAATATAAAAGGACGGTACCAGTCGCAAGGGGGCATTACATTACAGTCAAAAGAGGTCGTTTATGCGACCTCTTTCTTTGTGTAATTCCATTTGTTTCCCCCTTGGTACCGACTAATAAGGAACTCTCTCGTACCTCGCTCGTTGAGTAAAGTTCGTAAGGCGTTCCCCCTTGCTGATAATCGGTGCCAAACGTTCGTCGGGTACTTATAGCAGTCGGAAAGGTTTTTCCTTTGTGCTAATGCGTACTGTTAACCGCCGAAGCACCGACTTACAA
>CAKRAY010000090.1 GCA_934296355.1 uncultured Clostridia bacterium | reverse complement strand
CTTTATCCGTCATGCGGAATATATTAAAATACTCTCTCGGTTTCGTTTCCGATTCTTCGATAATAACTCTTTTTTTCGACACGACTTTCGCCCTCCTTCGCGCTTCTCCGAAAAAGAAAATTCTACCGCGATCGGCGGTAGAACCATCTTCGAATATTCATAGTAAACTAATTATTTATTGGCGGTTTCTTCTGCGTTTTCCGCTTTGTTCGCTTTCTTCACTACCAACCAACCGACGAGGGATACGATAAAGGTAATTACCGCTATTCCCGCGACTACGAACGAACCGTAACAACTCATCGCGCCGCTTTCGCCTACGTTGTACTTGCCTACGATTACGCCGACCGTCAAAGCAATCGCGCCTAAAAGTTCTACCGCCGAAAGCGCGAAGCCTACGACGAAGCCTTTCTTAGCGAACGCTCTTATAAGCGCGAGCAACGCGTTTATCGCCGCCGCCGCTACGAATACCAACGCGCCTATGCTTACGCAATAGCCGTGCCAGTTTTCAAACGCAAACAACGCGAACAATTTGCTTTCTTCGGTAAGTTTGAACAGCGACAAGGTTACCGCAATGTTTTCGAAACCGTCTACCGCGCTCAAATAAGTCGTGAGCGAGGGAATGAGTTGCGCGCCCAACATAACGAACACGCCTATAACGCCTAAAACGAACGCTATTACCGAAGCCGCCAAACCTTTATGCGATTTTTTTTCTTTCGGTTGAACTTCCGCGGTTTTCGCCGGTATGGTTTCCGTATGCTTTGCGCTAGTAGCGGGAGCCGTTTGCGCCGCGGCGGGTTGTTCGTCGGGTACGAAACGGAATAACTGGGTCGCTCCGCACGTTTGATATACCGGTTGTTGCGGATTTACGTAAGGCACGATGGTAAGAGGTTGCACGTATCCGGCTTGCGCGCCGTTACCGTACGCTCCGTATCCCGGCGCGGCGTTGTCGCGTCTGCCGAGGAGCATCTCTCTTTCCGCCTTTATTCTTTCGTCAACCGCTCTTTCGATGGCTTCTTTTTGAATAGTATATTTGGTATACGCGTCGATTTCCGCTTTTCTTCTCTCTTCGGCGACGGTATCCATAGCCGCGCGTTGTATCGCTTCGCGCTCTAATTTTATTTTGTCCGCGGAAGATTGCTCGGAAGCGATTACCTTCAAAACGGCTTTCCTCGCCTCGGTCCTCTTCGCCTCTTCTACCGCATCGCTTATCGTTTCTTGCGCCTTTCTTTCGGTCGCTTGACGCTCGGAATTGATTCTTTCTTCCGCCGCGTTCTCTATTCCCGTTCTTTCGGAAACGAGTCGTTTCGCCGCCGCGTAAAGAACCTTTTCTCTTTCGCTTTCGATTTGCTCTTGAATTTGTCTGCTGCGTCCGTTAATGGCATCGTCCGCTCTGGCGTTGGCTTCGTTAATTCTGGCTTCCGCTTCTCTTTCGGCGTTGATTATTCTGAGTACTGCCTCTCTCGCGGTAGTACGCTTGATGGCGTCGGTTTCTTGTTCGAGACGAACCGCGTTTTGCGCTTCGATATTGGCTCTCTCTTCCGCAACTCTGTCTTCTACCAAACGAACTATTTGTTGTCTGGTTTGTTCGTCCTTTTCGTGGTCCAAACGCGCTCTTTCTTCTACGTAGCGTTCGCGCATGTTGTCCGCGTTACGAACTCTGTTCATCGCGGCGATATATTCGCTTCTCGGACGTCTCTTTCCGCAACGTACGCAACCGGGGGAGGTGATAGCGTTAACTTTGCCGCAATATTCGCAAACATACGACATACTGTCTAAACTCACGCTCACAGCCATTTCCGTCGTGGCGTCGGGTTTCGTGGTATTAACTTCCGGTGCGTTAACTTCCGTGACGGCGGTATCTTCTTTTTTTGCCATTATTGTCTCCTCGATTTTGCGCTTCGTAAAAATCAATTTTACGCACTTGTCTATTATTCTTAATAATTATAAACTTAAATACTTTTTTTTTCAATAGTTTTTTTAAGTTTTTTTTAACCTAAAACTATTTTTTTGCTTTTCTTTGCCAAATTATTTATTGAAAGAATCTTTCAAACCCACAATGTAGTAGCAAATCAAGCCTTTATCGGTCTTTTCGGCAAGTTTATAATACGCCGCTCTCATAAATTGGAAGCGTTCGCCCACATCTCTCGTAGCAAGATACGGCTCCGCTTTCGCGCCCTCTACAACGACGAGCGAATTCGGGTTTATTCTGTTGTCGAACTGTTTGTCGCCGTCTACGACGTCGAGAAGCAAACTCGAGTATTTATAAAGCGTAACGTCCACCGCGTCTTTTGCGTTGACCCACTGCACTACGCCTTTAACTTTCATTCCCGCGTTTTCCTCTCCGGACTTCGATTTTTCGATATAATTGCAATGAAGTTCGGTGACTTCGCCGTTTTCTTCTTTATGCGAAACGTACTCTAAAATATACGCGCCTTTCAACCTGACTTTTCCGCCTACGGTAAGACGTTTGTATTTCGGCGGAGGCGTAACGGCAAAATCGCTCGCCTCTATGTAAATTTCTTTGCCCATTCTGACAACGTGCGACGCGCTGAGTTCGTCGTTGGGATTATCTACTACCGAAATTTCTTCGTCGTCGCCCGTCCAGTTATCTATGATAACTTTAAGCGGTTTTTCCACAACCATAACTCTGTTTGCGGTACGGTTTAAGTTATCTCTTACGCAATGGTCGAGGAGCGCGTCGTCGACTTCGCTGTTCGCTTTGGCAACGCCTACCGCCTGGCAAAAATCGATTATCGCTTCCGCGGGATAACCTCTTTTTCTCATACCGCTGAGCGTGGGCATACGCGGGTCGTCCCAACCGTCTACCACGCCGGTGTCGACGAGTTTTTTAAGATAACGCTTGCTCATTATCGTGTTCTTTATGTTCAATCTCGCAAACTCGTATTGGTGCGGAGGATTGGGGAATTCGCAAGCCGCGGTAACCCAATCGTACAAGGGTCTGTGGTCTTCGAATTCCAAAGTACAAATACTGTGCGTAACTCCTTCCAAAGCGTCTCCGATGGGATGAGCGAAATCGTACATGGGATAAATCAACCACTTGTCGCCGGTGTGGTGGTGATGCGCTCTGAGCACTCGGTAAATTACCGGGTCGCGCATGTTGAGGTTACTGCTCTTCATATCGATTTTCGCTCTCAGCACTTTACTGCCGTCGGGGTACTTGCCCTCGCGCATTTCTCTGAAAAGTCTGAGATTTTCTTCTACGCTTCTGTTTCTGTACGGACTTTCGACGCCCGGTTCGGTAAGCGAACCTCTGGTCGCTTTTATCTCTTCCGCGCTCAAATCGCAAACGTAAGCCAAACCTTTTTCGATAAGTTTTATCGCGTATTCGTAAGTTTGCTCGAAATAATCGCTCGCGAAACACTCGTTATCCCATTCGAAACCGAGCCATCTGATATCCTCTTTGATGCTGTCTACGTACTCCACGTCCTCTTTCGTCGGGTTAGTGTCGTCGAATCTTAAATTGCACCTACCGTGATACTTGGCTTTTATGCCGAAATTGATGCACAAACTTTTCGCGTGACCGATATGCAAATATCCGTTCGGTTCGGGCGGAAATCTGGTTACGATCACTTTATGCAATCCGCTTTCGAGGTCTTTTTCCACAATGTTTTCTATAAAATTGCTTGCCATGGCGTTCTCCTTGTTTTCTACTCGTAACGAAATTTTTCCGTTACTTGATTTTTTCTTAGTGTTCTTTACAGCCGCACGGAAAAACGATTTTGCTCGATTCCGCAATCATGCCGTTTTCGTCATCGGTAAATCCGAAACGGTAAAAGTATGGACTTTTATAAGAAATTCTCACTTTTTCGCTAACTTGCGATAGTCCGAAAATCAAACTTCTCGTGAAAAAATCTCCCTTACCTTTACCCCTCTCTTCGGGAATTACGCCTACTTTTTCTATCGTCGATACGTCGTTACGGACGGTCATACTCGCTATGCCGACGTTCTTTCCGTCGTCTTGCAGCACATAGCCTATATCCTTTGGATATTCCGTACCGAAAATGGCTTCGTGTAAGTCGTTAAGCGACTTTTTATCCGCAATCGCCGTGAAACTAAGCATACTCTTTCTCTCCCGAAATAAGCAATTATGGGTCGCTAACGCCACCCACAATTTTGTCGATTTTTAATTAAAACTCATAATACGAAAACTCATATTATTCGTTGATTTTAGTAGCAAGTCGCGTAAGACATTCGTCCATAACGGCAGCCTCCGCGTCCGAATACGCGCCGGAAGTCCTCGCGCCGTAAATAATTACCGCCAACTCGCAATAGGTTTCTTGCGTGGTTCTCGGGTCTTCGATAGCCGTATCCACGATACTGAGCAAGCCCGATAAGTACCCCGCTTTCTCTTCGTCGGTCATTTCGTCGTAAGCCACTTGCGGTACGTCGTCCGGTAAAGGTTCTAATTCTTCTTCCGTAGCGGCGGGTTCTTCGACCTCTTCGGCGGGCAGTTCTTCCACTTCTTCCACTTTCGGAGCGGTGATGACTTCCACTACTTCTTCGTCCGCCAAGCGTCCCGCCATCAATTCTTCCACTCTCTTGTTAATCTCTTTGAGATTTTCGCTTACGAACTCTCTTTCTTCTTTGTCTTTAACTATTACCTTGGCGTCGAGCAATTCGCAAAAACTCATATACACCATGCGCAAGCGTTTCACTTTGCAGTTAAAAACTATGTCGAGAAGCAGTAGCGTGATTACATAAGTCGCTACGGGAATTATCAAAAATTCGAGAGCGACAACCAGCGACACGAGCGTGTCGGCGTTTACGTCTTTCATAAAGCCGATTAAGGCGATCGCCACGCAAACGAGCAAGCCCGCGATAATCAAAAAAATCTTGCTTGCGGTCAACGCGCCGGTATATTCGCGTCTGGTAAGAACGTCTCTCGCTTGCATATAATCGGACGGATATCCGATACGCTGATCCATAAAGCGCGCCCAACCTTTTTGAACTTCTTCGGGTTGCGTTTTTATTTCCTTTGTCAAAACGTCTACGTTTTCTTCGTTGACGTAAGGAACCGCGTTAAGCGTTTTGATACTGCCGAGAAGTTGTCTTCTGTATTTGTCTATTCTCGAACCCGCGGAAAGTGCCAAGCCGATAAGGAAAAATACGAGAATAAGCGCCGCGCCGATAACGCCGAGTTTTATGGAAACGTCCAACTCGGGCAAAAATCCGTTGAGCAATTCGTATAGTTTGTCCACTAATTGTCGCATAGCGTATCTCCTAAAAAAGCATATTTTTGCTTATAATATTTATTATTATATCATAGAAATTTGGTTTTGCAATACTTTGCTCGCATTTTTCTTAAGATAATATTAATTTTTTATATAAAATATACTAAAAATCAACCACGCTGCCGTTGATAATGTTTATGATTACCTTTTTCAAAACCGGCGTTTTGTAAATTTTTTCCACGCCCTCGGCGTAAAGATTAAGTTGCTTTTCGTAGCGTTTTTTCATCGTTTCGCCCGACGCGCGTCCCGTTTTGAAGTCCACCACGACGTAACCCTCTTCCGTTTTTACCAACAAATCGATTACGCCTTGCACCAAGCATTTCGCTTTTCCTTCGCCAACGCTCACGTACATGACGAACGGTTGCTCGCGCTTCGTTTCGTACATTGCGAAACTTTGCATTATCGGCGAACTCAAAACCTCGACGATTTTATCTTTCGGCACGAGTTTTCCCTCTTCTTTCGTCAGATAGCCTTGCGCTACGAGAGCGTTTACGAACTCTCCGACTTCCTCTTCGCTTCTTACCGAATAATCGATTTTTTGCATAACGAGGTGTATCGCCGTGCCGAGTTTCGCCGCCTCTTTTCCGTCGCTCGAAGTCGAAACGAACGGATTTTCGCCGTAACCCTCTTCTTTCGACAAAATTTCGCTAACGCTGTACTTGACGGGCGTTACCGTTTCCTCCGCGAACGCGTATTTGCCGCGAAGTTTGTTAAAATCGAAGCGTTTGGGAACGTAAACTTTTTCGGGCGTTTCCTTTCTTTCGGGCAGAACGCCGTTTTCGAACAACTCGGCAAGTTTATCGTCCCGCTCCGCGGCGTAAAGTATTCGTTGCATTATCGAAGCGGGCGAAAACACCGACCCGGCAGGCTCGGTCTTCTCCCCGATGACGTAGAGTTTCTTCTTTGCGCGCGTAAAAGCGACGTACATCAATCTC
>CAKRAY010000089.1 GCA_934296355.1 uncultured Clostridia bacterium | reverse complement strand
AGCAAAGATAAAAATTGCGTAACCTCAAATCTACCGTTCTCGATTACAAAGAACTCGTAGACAATTACGTTAAAGTTTCCGACTGGAGAGTTAAAGAAAACAGCACGGTTACCTATTCGGTAGGCGGACTTATTTTAAGCAACTCCGGCGCGATTACCGCCAACTATTGGCTCAGCGAAATATACGACGACGAAATAAGCAGCGCGCATCGTAACGCCGACATTCACATCCACGACCTCAGCATGCTTACCGGTTACTGCGCGGGTTGGTCGCTAAAACAACTTATCAAAGAAGGTTTAGGCGGCGTGGTCGGCAAAATAACTTCTTCTCCCGCGGCGCATCTTTCCACGCTTTGCAACCAAATGGTAAACTTCCTTGGAATCATGCAAAACGAGTGGGCGGGCGCGCAAGCATTCTCCTCGTTCGACACGTATCTCGCGCCTTTCGTAAAAATCGACAACCTTCCCTACAAAGAAGTAAAACAATGTATTCAGTCGTTTATTTACGGCGTAAACACTCCTTCGAGATGGGGTACTCAGGCGCCGTTTACAAACATCACGCTCGACTGGGTCGTACCGAACGACCTTGCCGAACTCAACTGTATCGTAGGCGGTAAGGAAGTAGACTTCAAATATAAGGACTGCGTTAAAGAAATGGCGATGGTCAATAAGGCTTTCATCGAAATCATGATCGAGGGCGACGCCAACGGCAGAGGCTTCCAATATCCTATACCGACTTATTCCATCACTCGCGACTTCGATTGGTCTGACACCGAAAACAACAAATTGCTTTTCGAGATGACCGCTAAGTACGGCACGCCGTATTTCAGCAACTACATTAACAGCGACATGGAACCTTCCGACGTAAGAAGTATGTGCTGTCGTCTTCGTCTTGACCTAAGAGAACTTCGTAAGAAATCGGGCGGTTTCTTCGGAAGCGGCGAAAGCACGGGTTCGGTGGGCGTAGTTACCATCAACATGCCGAGAATCGCTTATCTCGCGACCGACGAAGAGGACTTCTTCAAACGTCTTACCAAACTTATGGACATCAGCGCGAGAAGTTTGAAAATCAAGAGAACGGTTATATCGAAACTTCTCGAAAACGGGCTTTATCCCTACACCAAGAGATATCTCGGCACGTTTAACAACCACTTCTCCACTATCGGTCTTATCGGTATGAACGAAGTCGGTCTTAACGCGAAATGGCTCCGCAAAGATATGACTCACGTCGAAACGCAAGAGTTTACCAAGAAAGTTCTTAACTTCATGCGTAACAAACTCAGCGATTACCAAGAGATGTACGGAGATTTATACAACCTCGAAGCGACGCCCGCGGAATCCACTACCTACCGTCTCGCTTTACACGACAGAAAGAGATGGCCGGATATCATTACTGCGTCCTCTAACGACGCAAGACCTTTCTACACCAACTCTTCGCACTTGCCGGTAGGCTTTACCACCGACGTTTTCGAAGCGCTCGACATACAAGACGAACTGCAAGTTTTATACACTTCGGGTACGGTGTTCCACGCATTCCTCGGAGAAAAACTTCCCACTTGGAGAGCAGCCGCCAATCTCGTAAGAAAGATTGCCGAAAACTACAAACTCCCCTACTACACGATTTCCCCCACGTATTCGGTTTGCAAAAACCACGGATACATTGCCGGCGAACATTTTAACTGCCCGATTTGCGGAGAAAAAGCGGAAGTTTACAGTAGAATAACCGGTTACTATCGTCCCGTACAAAACTGGAACGACGGTAAGCGCGAAGAATACGACGAAAGAACGGAATACAACATAGAGACTTCCGTTTGCAAGCGTTCGGGATGCGAAACCGCTAAAACCGAAGAATGCGCTTGCTCCTCGCCCGCTACCGAAACGACAAACGAAGGCGTGATTTTATTCGCGACAAAGACTTGCCCCAACTGTAAAATGGCGGCAGCCATGCTCGACAAAGCGGGCGTCGTGTATACGAAGATTTACGCGGAAGACGACAAAGAAGCGGTTAAAAAGTTCGGCATCGTGCAAGCGCCCACGCTGGTAGTAATAGAAAACGGCGAAGCCGCTAAGTATCAAAACGCCAGCAACATTAAGAAGTATCTCGAATCTTTGAAGAAATAATAAATAAGGAAAAACTATGACCGACATTATAGTTATAGGCGGAGGCACGGCGGGCATGACTGCCGCGCTTTACGCGTTAAGAAACGGAAAAAGCGTTATCGTATTCGAGCAAGAGGCGTTCGGCGGGCAAATAGCCTCCTCCCCTCGCGTAGAAAATTTTCCCACGCATAAAGTCATCTCCGGACTCGAACTCGCCGATAAAATGTACGAGCAAATCGACGCGCTCGGCGCGGAATTCGAGTTTGCAAAAGTAGTTTCGGTAGAAAAAACGGCAGAGCAAAACTTTACGGTTACCACCGAAGACGGAGAAGTCTTTCATGCTAAATCGGTAATTATAGCCGCCGGCGTAAAGCATAAAAAAATCGGACTTAGTAACGAAGACGCGTTGGTAGGCAACGGCGTAAGTTACTGCGCGGTTTGCGACGGGGCGTTTTTCTCCGGACAGGAAGTCGCGTTAATCGGCGACGGAAACACCGCGCTTCAATACGCCATTCTTCTCGCCAATTACTGCAAAAAGGTTTACGTATGCACTTGGTTCGACAAGTTCTTCGGCGACGAAGCCTTGGTTAAAGTCTTACGCGCCACGCCGAATATAGAAGTCGTTCCTAACGTAAGTCTTTGCGAGTTCATAGGAAGCGACTCGCTCGAAGGCTTAAAATTTAAGGGTAGGCTCGACGGCAAGGAAACCGAACTTAACGTTAAGGGCTGTTTTATCGCTATCGGACAAATTCCCGACAACGAGAAGTTCGCTAATCTCGTTACTCTCGACTCGCAAGGGTATATCGTCGCCGACGAAACGGGCGCGACCGATACTCCGGGCGTTTTTGTCGCGGGCGACTGTCGCACGAAGAAAGTACGTCAACTTACCACCGCGGTAGCCGACGGCGCAAACGCCGCTATGGGCGCGTGCAGATATTTAATGTAAAAAAATTCAAGTTAAAATAGAAAAGCAAGGCTTTTACGCCTTGCTTTTTTAATTATTATCGCATTGCTTTCACGCATTTTTACGGTGCGGAATATTCCTACTGTCGCAATACTTGGCGGCTTGCGAATCGTCCGAGCAAATAACGATGACGTTCTCGCAACCGTTAAAAATACCCCAACCGAATTCTTTAACCGAAGACGGAATCACGATACTTTCGAGATTGGCACAACCGCGGAAAGCGATATCGTCGATTTTCACTACCGAGTCGGGAATCTCTATGCGTTTTAACGCCGAGCAAGTATAGAACGCGCCCTCGCCTATTTCGTACACGCTGTCGGGAATAAAAACGGTTTCGAGTTCGGAACACTCGCAAAACGCCCAATCGCTTATTACCGTTACGCTATCGGGTACGGAATAGTTTTTGGCGGGAAGTTGCGCCGGATAACTTATAAGAACCGATTTATTTTTATTGAAAAGAACGCTGTCGACCGCTTTGAAGAACCTACTCTTCGGGTCCACGACGATTTTACGTAGATTACTGCATCCTCTGAACGGTCCGGTACCGATAGAGGTAACCGACGCGGGCAAGTAGAAAGATTTAAGGCATTTGCAGTCCTTAAACACGTTCTTGCCGAGTTTGCTAATTTTATCGTTCAAGACGATTTCTTCGAGTTCTATGCAACCGTTGAACGCCATATCGTCGACTTTGGAAACTTCGGGCGGCAAAACGATTTTCTTAAGTTTTACGCAATCGGCAAAAGAACTTTCGCCGAGTACCGTCAGTTTTTCGGGAAGAGTTATTTCCACAAGCGATTTACAACTGTTGAAAACGCCGCCGTACAGTTCGGTCATTCCCATACGAAGTTTTACCGACGAAAGCGAAGCGCAGTTTTCGAACGTTCTTTCGCCGAGTTCTATCTCCTCGTTCTCTACGACGAGCGATTCCATCGCGATACAGTCGCGGAAAACCGAGTCGCCCACTCTGCGTACGGACTCGGGTAAAACGACGTTTTTCAGTCCTTTACAGCCGCGGAACGCCTCCCTTTTAATGACCTCCACTTCGTCGCCGAAGTCGATGTTTTCGAGTTTTTCGCAATTCTTAAACGCCGAGTCGCCTATGATTTTTATACCCGCCGGCACGGTCAGCGAGGTAGAGCCGTCTTTACACTTAACAAGCACTTCTCCGTCCGTTTCCAAACTTTTCATCGTTTCCACTGGCAGACTCGATATGAGTTTAGCGACGTATTTGTTCTGGTTCTCGTTCGCCGCGCCCTTGACGTGTTGCAAGTTTTCCAAAATCAATTTTAAGGCAGGGGGAATTACCACGTCTTCGGAAATGTACACGGGATAGATTCTCTTGTCGTATTTGTACGCCGTGATTACTTCCATACCGCAGTATTTGGATTGCATGGACGCGTCCGAAATGAATAGTAGCATCGCGCTGCATTTTTCTATTTTGTCGCGCAATTCGTTACGGAAGTCCTCGCCGATTCCCATAGTGTCGTCGTACCAAAAACGAAATTTTTCTTTGTCGAGAATTTTCAGTATGCGTAGCACCGCCATGGTATCGGCGTGCGAATAACTTACGAAAATAAACGGTTCGTCGCCTTCGTACGCATTCAAACGCAAACGCATTTCTTCTTCTTGTTCTTTAACGGTTTTTACTTCTGCCATAATAACCTCTTCCTCCTATTTATATCAATGCCCAAAGTATGACGAGCGCCGCGCTTATCGCCGGTATCGCTACGCTTACTCCGATTTTCAAAAAACTCGTATAGCCGAACTTCAAGCCGTGTTCTTTTAATATCGACGACCACATTATTCCGGCAAGCGCGCCTATGGGCGTTAAAAACGCTCCCACGTTGGAGCCGATAATCGCCGCGTACACCGCGGGCATAGCAAACTCCGCGCTTACGCTTTCTATAATGGAACTGAACAGCACGCTCATGGGTATGTTGTTAATTACGTTCGCGACCAAAAACGAACTGTATCCGTATTTGAACACGGTCGCTTCGCCATCGCCCAAAACTTTAGCAAGTCCCTCGGTAACGCCGTTTTGCGCAAGCCCGATAATAAGCACGAACATCGACAAAACGAACGGGATAAGCTGCCATGGGGCGCGCTTTAAGCACTTGACGAGTTCTATCGGTTTTTGTTTACGCGCGAGCGAAGAAATGCCTATCGCGACGAACAAACATACCGCCGCTGCCAATGACACTATCCACATTTCCACTCCGACGTACGAGCCTACCGCGAGCATTACCGTGCATACTCCGAGCAAAACCAAGCCTATGATAAGATTGATTTTATCCTTTATCACCGCCGCTTCGGGTTCGCCGTTAATAGGCGTTTTCAGTTGTTTCCTAAACATAAGGAACAGCATAAGAAACGCCGTTATTCCCGCGCCCAGCGTAGGTAACGCCATTACTTTAACGTACTCTAAGAAGTTCACTCCGTACGCCGTCGCCAGATATATATTGGTAGGATTGCCGATGATAAGCGCCATGCTCCAAGTGTTGGCGGCGACGAATTCAGCCGCGAGATACGGCACCGGATTCACTTTGGCGTTTTTGGCAAAGTAGCAAATAAACGGCGTAAACGACAGTATTATTACGTCGTTCGACGTAAATACGGTCAAAACGGATACGATTAAATATAGGTATAAGAATAATTTGAACTGGCTCGTCTTGGCGTGTTTAAGAGTTACGTTCGCCAAATAACTGAAAAATCCCAGTTCGTCCAAGTATATCGACAAAATCGTCATCGAGATGAACAAAACCAAGATTTTAAGCGGATTTATCGCCGTATCGGCAATAAGCGCTTTACCGACCTCTTTGGCGTTCGCTATGCCCGAAGCGAGTAAAACCACCGCTCCTACAAGCGCGACGACCCAATAAGTATCAATGCTTATTTTTCCGATTTTTACCGACGGTTTGACTAAAATCAAAACTATCATGGCGACGCACGTTACCGCGCATATCACAATGGACGCAATCATTCTTATTCCCTTATTCTTAATTAAGTACTATATTATAATATCATTACAAGTAGAATCGTGTCAATTTATAAGCGTATTTTTTTCGTTTTTACGTCTATTTATAAGTATTATGTTTTTTACGCAAACGACCGAGCGCGTAGGCTCGGT
>CAKRAY010000088.1 GCA_934296355.1 uncultured Clostridia bacterium | reverse complement strand
GAATACTATTCCTTTAACCTTTTTCACTTCGCTCCTTAATAAAAATTTTATTCTTTCTTTTTACGCGGCTTCGGATAATTGAAGTTTTCCTTTTTGCCGTCGATTATCACGTTATAGTAAAGAGTGGCGTCGCGTTTGGCTTCCGCTAAGTCCATATCTACGCAGAATCCGCATTCTTTGGGCGTTGCGCCCGGTATCTCGCCTTCGAAATCGGAAGCGTAGTCGAACGTTCTTTCTATAAGGGGTCTTATGGTGTCGGTGGTTACGTCCCCCGCCACGATAAGGTAGAAACCCGTCCGGCAACCCATAGGTCCGAAGTAGATGACTTTATCTTTCCAAAGTTCGTCGTTTCTTATATAAGTGGCGCAAATGTGTTCGAGCGCGTGTATAGAGCCGGTGCTCATAACGTCCTCTTGATACGGCCGCTTCATTCTTATGTCGAACGTGGTAATCACTTCGTCGCCTACGACGTCCTTTCTCGAAACGTATAAACCGCTCTTTAATCTTAAATGGTCTACTTGAAAACTCGCTATCGTCTCCATCTCTTTTGTTGCTACCCCTTTTGTTTTTAAGTATATATATTTATATTATTATACTAAACTCAATCGTGTTTTTCAACTATATTTTCAAAGCAAGTAATTAAACGCTGCGTATCGACGGAAGATTGTGAAGGCAACGTGTGACGAATGAAATATTTGCCTTGCAAACAGTGATATTTTCAGATAAATCTAAAAGTTATATTTTGACTTGCGGTCAAAGTTAGGGTTAGAAATATATAAAGTAAATCCATAACTCGCCGTAAGGCGAATATAACCGCCGAAAGGCGATATTACACGTTGCCGCGACTATTCACTTATCAAAGAATAAGGTTTATTCGCGAAGTTGCGATGCAACGCGCGGGCGTTGCAAAAGCGTCGTTTTCGTATTTTCGTATTATACCGTAAATTTTTTTCTTTTTTTAGATAAATGTTTATGTGCGGCTATACGCTTATAAAAGTACACGGCTTATACGCGTAGATTGGATGCAACGTCACACGTTGCCGTCACACGTTGCCGACGGGTAATGATTTGTATTTTGGGTTCTTGTTTTTTTAATATAGGAAATCCAAATAAGCATATTGACGCTTTTCACGAGGCGCGTATTTCCGCGGCATAAAGATAAAAATAGACTCTTGATAATAGTAATAAACTATGTTATTATGTATTATGTAGATTACGAGGTAACTCGGAGGACTTGCTGTTTTGAAAAAAAGTTTACTTGCAAAAATCATCGTCGTTTCCGTTTTAGGCGCGCTTCTTATCGCGAACGTCGTTTTCGTAACGGCGGTATCGCTTGTTTACACGCCGAAAAAACGCGCGGTGATAATCATGCCGGGATTATGTTGCGGCGCAATCGAAGACACAGCCACGGGCGAAGTGATTTGGGACCCGCTCGAAGCGGACGAACACGAATCCTTCTTGCTCGATTCTTTCTTTCAAGAAGATAAAATGCTCGGCTTGGTTCTCGACGTGGTAAAGAATTCGAACGCGCTCGGCATGCTTAACGCCATGTTAAACGACGAGCCTGGCAGTATGTATTACAAGTGGCTTTTAGACGAAAACGGACTTCCGCCCGAAAGCGTAAAAGCCGTTTCTTGTGAACATGAAGGTTTTGCTAAGTACGGCGCGATGCAGTCTATGCGTAGACCTTACGAGTTCCTTTACGAACGCTACAAGGACGAAAAGAACACCGATACGTTCGTCTTTAATTACGATTGGCGATTAGATAATCGTCTTGCCGCGGCAGAACTACTAAAACGCACGGAAGAATACGACGACGTGGTTATTTTCGCCCACTCTATGGGCAATATCGTCACTTCTCTCGCTCTTGCCGAAAGCGAAAGTTTTCGGGATAAAGTTTCTTTGTTTATCTCTTCCGCTCCCCCGTACTACGGCGCGTTTCTCGCGTTGCAAGTTCTCGAAAACGGCGAAAAAATAGTGAGCGACTTATGCGCGCTCGGCAAAAATATAAATATCCCGCTCGTCGGGGCTATAGCCAAAAATCTAATGGACGGCGTGGAAGAACTCGTCAACGGCAAGTTACTGCCAATGTTCCGTTCTTATCCCTCGCTCGTACAACTTTTACCCACCATAGAGGAAGTTTGTCCCGACGGAGTAAACTCCGTTTTGACGGTAAACGGCAAGGGTATAACCACGCGCGAAGAACTTTTAGCGTTCTATCAAAGTAGGCCCTGGGCATTCCGCGCCGACGGAAGCATACGCCCGTGGGTAGCCGATTTAGGCGAGTACTGGGACGCGTTCTACGTTGACGGAACGTTCGCGAGCGAACTCGTAAACACGCATTATATCGTAGGAACGGGTAAAAAAACGCCCGAAAACGTGACTATTACCGACGGAAACGACTACTCGTACGTTTTCACCCAAAGCACGGCGGGCGACCAGACGGTTTCCGTAAACAGCGCGACGCTGGGCGGCAAAGCGAGTAAAACCTATTTAATGAACGACTATTTACATAACGACTGCATGACCCCGATTAGCGAAGAACTCGGCGCGGTTATCGACAAGGCTTTAAGTTCGGTAAGCAGTCCTTTCAAGCGGTTTGTTTCCGCAATCGAAACGAAAAACAAAAATAAAAAATAAAAATAACGAAAAAAGGAGATTTATTATGGAAAAAGTAAAAGTAGGCGTTGTCGGATACGGCGTTATCGGTCAAAGACTTGCCGACGGCGTTGCTCGTCAAGGCGATATGGAGTTAGTCGGTATCGTCGACCTCGCGCCCACCCTCAGCATACGCGCGTTACACGAAAAAGGTATGCCTTACGACCTTTATCTCGTAGATATGGCGAAGAAAGAAGACTTCGACAAGTTAGGAATACCCGTAAGCGGTTCTATGGAAGACTTGCTTAAAAAAGTCGACGTCGTACTCGATTCTTCTCCCGGCGGCGTAGGCGCGAAAAACAAAGAAATTTACGAAAAATTCGGTGTAAAAGCCATTTTCCAAGGCGGCGAAAAGAACAGCGTTGCCGACGTGTTCTTCCACGGTTACGCCAATTACGAAAAGGGTTTGGGAAAACAATATCTTAAACTCACGAGTTGCAACACGACCGGACTTATAAGAAGCGTGGACTGCCTCGACAAGGCGTACGGAATCGAACGCGTGGCAATTACCATTATAAGAAGAGTAGCCGACCCGGGCGATTATCACAGAGGACTTACCAACGCTTTGCAAATCGACAAAGCGCCCTCGCACCAAGCGGTTGACTTAATGACGATTATGCCGCACGTGGAAGCGACGGGAATACTCATACACACGCCCGTCACGCACGGACATATCATTACCGTTGTGGCTACCGGCAAGCAAAAAATCACCAAAGAAATGGCTCTCGAAGCGTTCAAAAAGCACCCGAGAATCCGTATCGTCAACATTGACGAAGGCTTCAAAGGCAACGCCTCGTTGTTCCGCTACGCGCGCGACCTCGGCAATCCGAGAGGCGATATGTACGAAATCGCGTTATGGGAAGACAGTATCGTAGAAACCGGCGATTCTATTATGTACGCAATCAACATTCCGCAAGAGGCGGTTACCATTCCCGAAACTATGGACGGCATAAGGGCGTGCATGGAAATGCAAAAAGACAGCCTATCCGCCACGACGGAAACCAATAAATACCTCGGCATAGGCAAGTGGAAGAACTTATGAGCGTAAAAATAAAAAACATTATCGGCGTACCCGTTACCGGGAAAAGAGTTCTTTTCCGTCCCGACATTAACTCGCCTATCGACGAAAACGGCAATATCGTC
This sequence comes from uncultured Clostridia bacterium, assembly GCA_934296355.1. Classification (GTDB taxonomy): domain Bacteria; phylum Bacillota; class Clostridia; order Christensenellales; family DTU072; genus CAG-1782. The sequence continues at coordinate 2,392 of CAKRAY010000088.1, read as the reverse complement.
AGCGATAATCGCTTGAAAAAAACCGTTCCCACGCTCAATTATTTGCTCGACAACGGCGCGAAAGTGGCTATAATCGCCCATCAAGGCGACACTCTCGACTATCAGAACCTCATTCCCCTCGCCGTTCACGCCGAACGCCTCGGCGAGTTATGCGGAAAGAAAATTCGCTACATCGACGACGTTTGCGGCGACAAAGCGATAGAGGAAGTGAAAGCGTTAAAAAACGGCGAGTGTATAATTCTCGGCAACTTGCGTTACCTCACGGAAGAAGTTTCCACGTTCGAAAAGGACGTGAAACTCACGCCCGAACAAATGCAAAAGACCTATCTCGTGCGCAGACTCGGCGGCTTGTTCGACCTTTACGTCAACGACGCGTTCAGCGCGGCGCACCGCTCGTGTCCGAGTATGGTCGCTTTCCAAAAAATCTTGCCGTCTTACGCCGGTCCGCTCTTTTTTAACGAGTACGACGCGCTCAATAAGGTCATGACCGAAGCGAAAAAGCCTTGCGTGTTCGTCCTCGGCGGCGCGAAAATCAGCGACGCGTTCGGGATGATGAAACAAGTTTTGGAAAAAGGCGCGGCGGACTACATTTTGGCTTGCGGCGTTACCGGCGTGGTTATGCGCCTTGCCGAAGGCGTGAAAGTAGGCGAAAAGTACGAAAAATGGCTTGCCGACAAGGACTTGCTCGCGTTCGTCAAACCCGCCGAAGAACTGCTCGCCTTATATAAGGATAAGTTCGTTTTGCCCGTGGATTTCGCATACGAAGTAAACGGCGAAAGAAAGGAAATAGGCGTGGAAAGTTTACCCCTTAACGACGCTATGTTCCTCGATATCGGCGAGAAAACCGCCGAGATTTTCGAAGAAAAGATAAAATCGGCGCAGACCATTTTCGTCAACGGACCCGCGGGCGTTTACGAAAACCCCTTGTTTAGTTTCGGCACGAAAGCCGTTTGGACCGCCATTGCGGAAAGCGACGGTTATTCGGTAATCGGCGGCGGCGACACCGTCAGCGCGGGAAGTAAGTTCATCGACCTTAAAAAGATAAGTTACGTTTGCACCGCGGGCGGCGCGATGGTAAGATTTTTAAGCGGAAAAACTTTGCCGCTCGTTAAAGCGATGCTGGACGCGTACAATGACTGAAAAAGATAAAAACTATTATCGCAACCTTGCGAAAAACAACCTTCTCGGACTTACGGCGAAAGACGAGCAAAACCGCGACGTTTTGTTTAAGTTTATCGCCGTATACGAAGAGGTCAAGCCGAAAAAAGTCGCCGCGTATATCTCGAAAAGCAACGAGGCGGACACGTCGATGATTATTCGCTTTTTATGGAATAAAGGCGTTAAAGTTTATGCGCCGCGCGTAGAAAACGGAGAAATGCGCTTCTTCCCGTACGAAGAAAACACGCGCGTTTTATTAAACGACTACGGCATTTACGAACCCGTCGGCGACGAAGCGGAAACCGACTTCGATATCGTGCTTACGCCGCTACTTGCGTTCGACTCGAACTTTAATCGGCTCGGCAAAGGCAAAGGCTGTTACGATAAGTTCTTAAAAAACTCTTCCGCGCTGAAAATCGGCTTGGCGTACCGAGAACAGTACTTGGACTACTTCCCCGTGCAAGAACACGACGTACCGCTCGATTTCGTCCTCTACGAAAACAACAAACGCGGGCAAACCTGAGGGGTGTAAAATGCGACCGACGGTCGCCTATAACCATAGAACACAATCTCTTCCAAACAAGGCTTTTTCTTTGCATACAAGTGAATAGATTAAAATTTTTTCTGCCTATTCGCAATATTCTAAGCAAAATTCAATTATTTTTCAAAAGTATAAGGAATCTATCTTTTATTATCGAACTGAAAAAAATAAAAGGAGGAAAAATAATGAATTTAATAGAGGCAAGCACTTATGCGGAAAAGATATTAGGTTGCAAATGGGTCAAATGGATACATCGAGGTACAAATCCGGCTAAAACTGCTCAAGAAAAAAATTTGAATGTTATAAGGAGCGCTATAAATCCAAAACATTGCGCAATTTGTCTTAATATGAATGGATGTTGTTTTGTAAAAAATAATTGTCCCGAAAATCCTTTCCACTATAATTGCCATTGTTATTATGAAAATATAGATATGGTAACCACTCAAACAACAAGCGCAATAGATAAGTTTACAAATTATTTATTTAGTGCTACACTTAGTAAAGGAAAAAAAGATCTTTTTGAAAAATGGGGATATTCCGTTTCCGACTCTTCTTTTCTTAAAGAGGAAATTGAAAAACAAGCGCAATTGGCATATCAATCCGGCGATTATAAATTGGGAGAACAAACGGTACATGGTCAACGAATAAATATCACTATACGCTTAAAAAGAAAGAACTCACAACGAGACGTGC